>CAJXXO010000019.1 GCA_913062655.1 uncultured Bacteroidota bacterium
ACAGCCATTGTTATCAGCATAGGCGTGCAGCTCTTCATCATCATACTGTTGAAGAAGGTGTATGCCACCCTGGGCACGGAAGACCTGGATGATTTGAACACCACAGATCATATCGACTAACGTGAGCCCTACCGACATACCGCTTATTGTTCTCCCACTGTGGATACTGCTGGCAGCGTTTGTCTTTTGCACGCTCTTTTGGAAATATGTGAAGGTGCAGGCCGGTATTGCTATTACTGCGGTATCGCTTTACCTGGTGGCAGCAGTGACCCTCCTGTTGGCGGTTGATCAGCAGGGAATACTGGTGGTGCAGGTCGGTGACTGGCCGGCTCCATTTGGTATCACGCTGGTGGCCGACTTGTTTGCGGCCATCATGTTGGTGATATCCGCCATTGTTGCCTTTGCCGTACTGCTGTATTCCTTTCAGGATATTCCTGACGCCCTGCGGCAAAAGGGGTTTTATCCCGTGCTGCTGGTGATGATGTTTGGTGTCAGCGGCTCCTTCCTGACGGGGGACATCTTCAACCTGTACGTTTGGTTTGAGGTGATGCTGGTCGCCTCTTTTGTGTTGATGGTGTTGGGCAATACCAAAGGGCAACTGGAAGGGGCGGTGAAATATGTGATCATCAGTTTTATCGCCTCCGGCTTTCTGTTGACCGGTACAGCCATACTCTACAAATTGACCGGTACGCTCAATATGGCTGACCTGGCGCAGGCGATAGCCCGCCACCCGAACCAGGAATTGATCACGGTGGCATCGGTCTTTTTCCTGGTAGGCTTTGGGATCAAAGCCGCACTTTTCCCCTTCTTTTTCTGGCTACCGGCCTCTTATCCCACCCCACCTACGACCATCGTGGCGGTGATGGCCGGTTTGTTGACAAAGGTTGGGGTGTATGCCCTTATTCGGTACTACACGTTGCTATTCACGTACGACCTCTCCGCTACCCATAGCGTCTTGCTCATTATTGCTGGATTTACCATGTTTTTTGGGGTATTGGGAGCCATTGCACAGCAAGACATGAAGAAGATACTCTCCTTTCACATCGTAAGTCAGATCGGTTACATGGTGATGGGGCTGGCCTTCTTCACGCCTTTGGCTATTGCCGGTGCCATTTTCTATATCGTTCACCATATACTGGTGAAGACCAATCTGTTTCTGATCAGTGGCATTGTGCAGAAGACACAGGGGCATAATTTGCTGCGGCAGTTAGGGGGTGTGTATGACCGGTATCCGTTTTTGACCTTTTTGTTTGTGTTATCGGCCTTTTCGCTGGCAGGTATTCCGCCCCTCTCGGGCTTTTGGGGTAAATTCATTTTGGCGAAGGCAGGTTTGGAGGTTCAGCAATACTTTTTGGTGGCCGTTTCGCTGCTTACGGGGCTACTGACCCTGTTTTCAATGACCAAGATATGGAAGGCGGTTTTTTGGTCTTCGGCACCCGAGGCGGAGCAGGCTACTGCCGGGTCCGCAGTTCCGCTGAGGCGCTACTACCTGCTTATGGCAGCTTCAGTTTTTTTGGCGCTTTGTACGCTTTTTCTGAGTTTGTATCCGGATCTGTTTATTGACCTATCCAATCGGGCAGCGGAACAGTTGATGGACCCACAACAGTATATTCAAGCCGTACTCCCTAATAAGTAACGAACATGATCATTCTGCTCAACATATTGATCGCGGTGTTTCTGACCTGGTTTAGCCAGCAGAGCTATGCGAGTCTGCCCAACACCGGCTTTGGTACAATTGCCCTTTTTGCGGCCTGGTACACGGCCTTATGGTTGTTTTCCTTTTTCTACAACAAAGCGGCCTTTTACAAAGCCCCTAAAATCGGGGTGTTGATCCTGTTTTACCTGAAGGAATTATTTGTCGCCTCGCTATGGGTCGCCTACGATGTGTTAACCCCGAAGGATCACATGCGACCGGCTGTGATCGCCATTCCGCTGGAGGCGGAAACTGACCTGGAGATCACGCTGCTGGCCAACTTTATCACCCTGACGCCAGGCACCTTGAGTATCGATATATCGAAAGACCGGAAAACGCTATTTATCCATAATGTGTACCTCGAATCTGATGATTTGGACAAGGTGCGTAAGCAGATTAAGAACGGTTTTGAGAAGAAAATTTTGGCCATTACCCGAAACGCCTCCCGCTCATGAGCTTTTTTACCATCAGCAGCTATATCGCTATCGGTATCATCAGTTTCAGTATGGTATTGACGCTGATCCGGTTTGTGAAAGGGCCAAGTCTGCCAGACCGCGTTATTTCTCTGGATGTATTTTCGGCCAACTTGTTGGTGTTTTTGGCCGTGTATTCCGTACTGGCAGGGGAGGTGACTTACCTGAATGTGGCGCTGCTCATGTCGCTGGTAATCTTTGTCGGTACTATGACATTCGCCTATTACCTCGTTCAAAAACGCTACAAGCACAAAGACGATGATTAATGAAATAGTAAGCGGGCTGCTGATGCTGATTGGCGCATTGTTCATGTTGATCTCATCGATTGGCATGATCAGGCTGCCCGACTTTTATACGCGCAATTCCGCCAGTACCAAAGCGGTGGTGTTGGGCGTATTGTTGATCCTGATAGGGGTCGGGGTCTATTACAATGATATCATGATCTTCATTGAGATTTTTGCTATTCTCTTTTTCATTTTCCTGATCTCCCCATTAGCTGCGCACATCGTATCTCGTGCTGCGGTAATCAATAGGGTAGCGTTTTGGAACAAGACGGAATTGGAAGACCTGGAGCAATATGAGATTGATGACGAGGCACCGGGGGAAGATCCACAATTGTAATCCTACTATAGAACTAAAGACCGTAAAAAAACCCCGACTCTTTTGAATTGGGGCTTTTTAGTCCAGTTATATAGGTGAACTATCGCTGAATTACAACCGGGTAGGTTTGTGCCTGCCCACCCCATTGCACGACTACGAAGTATAGCCCCGCAGCATAAGACTCCAGCGGGAGCTGCCAAAGCTGCTTACCACTAACCTGGTCATAAGTCCAACGACTGAGGGTAATGCCTACCGCATTTTGAATGGAGAGATGTACCTGCTCTACCGGAGGTAATGTAGCCTCAACGAAGAGGGTTTGTTTGGCCGGATTCGGGTATACAGCAATAGAAGCCGCTTCCTTGCCTGACAAACCAGTCGGAACCACGGTTGTCTCTGCATCGGGGGTGACCACCGGATCAAACGGAGGCTCTTCCACATTACCCACATTGTCATAGGCGATGGAGTAAAACTTATAGTTCTGGTCGATGGCTCCGCTGAAGGTGGCGCTTGTGTAGCTCACACCCTTCTTCCAGATGTAACTGAAGGTGTCATTGACGATCACATACACATCGTAATCCATGATACCGGCATGGTCGTCTGTGCCTTGCCAGCTAACCGTAAACTGAGTCGCTGCTGTCTGAGCCGGCAGGTCGTCCACCTTACTTGTGGGCGCTTCCTGGTCCACCGTATTCAACCAGACCGGGGTGTAGATGGGCTTGTTGGCATCAAAGTAAATGGCGGCATCGTTTTCGATGCGATCGAGGTGCTGCAATGATGCCTTGGGCTCTACCAGAAACTGCACAAAGCCTTCACCTTCGGGTGAATTAATATTCGGAGGTAAGAATCCATCAAATGGATTATCGACTAGCTTCAGTGTATCCGGTTCCAGGCTGGCATAGTAGACACTAAGCACACCAGAAGCGGTATCGAGCTGACCGAGAACACGGACAACCGTATTTCGATCAGGACGCAGATCCACATCTGCGACAAACTGACTGCCATACTGATCCAACACCGAGACCACCGTATCCCCAAATCCAAACTGCAAGAACTGCAGCGTGCTGAGATCATAGGCTTGCTTATCGAGGGTATCGAGGATGAGCACTTCATTGGCTGGTGCGGTAGCGGTATCGGCATTCCCGAAGTAGATGGCATAGACCATGGGCTCAGTACCGATGATGTAGTTATCTGATGAAAAGCCAACGGGCCCAACTTTTATATTAGGATCAAATGATCCAACTACGTTGTTCGGTTTGCGCTTTTTAGGCCGAGGGTTACATGCGCCTGGACCACAACTACTTGAAGCACTATTAAGAGATGAGGCTGCTCCGGCTACCTGCATACCTAAACCTAGCGCCAGCCCAACAGGTGCAGTGGTACAACCTAAAAATGCTCCGGCTAAACTAGTAGCCAGGTTTACTGCCCCACCACCCGGTCCACCTGCGGCCGTTTCTCCAATCGCACACCCCAGATCAAAAAGACCTATGCCGCAACCCACAACGGGAAGGATGCTTAAAATATCCAGCGCGCACTGCGCACAACCAGGTAGGCCTGTGCAGTTAGAACGGAATGTACTATCCAACAATGCCTGGTCCAACATGGGAGTCGACAGGTAATAAACAACTTCTGATTGTCCCAACTCAGTTGGTTTATAGGCAAAGGTGTAGGACTGCACCTCACCCGGACGTAGCCAGGGGATGTAGAATGCCCCAAACATGGTGGTGTCGTTATTGAAGGTGTCAATAAACGTAGAGAAGTGGGGCATTGAATCATATACGCCTTGCGGCAGCGAGTCCTGGTGTTTGCCGGAGATGTTGGTGAGTTCGCTCGATACAGGGGCCTTGATGTACAATGGCACACCATAAGCGCCTACATTGCCCTTGTTGCCGATGAATACCGTGGTAGTCACTTTACGGTTGATCAACATCGCAGAGGGAGCGGCTATCTCCAGCCAAAGCTCCGGTCCCACACTCTGCTCTAACGTGATGGCATCAAACAACGTATCAGACCGACCACTCGAACCGGTAACTACAGCATGATAAGTACCCACCGGATTACCGCGAAACTTGAACACGGGTCGTAAATGCGTACCACCCAGATAGGTGTACGAAGTCGCATCAATAGCTGGTGAGCCGGCACGGATGAGGCGGATGGTACTCTGCGAGTCCAGGGCAGCTCCGAATAGGTCGGCTAATAGCACACCTTCATTGGCGTGTACCGCTGGCATCATGTCTGCAATACCTCTCACCACTACCTCCTGGACCAAAGTATCTGCCCCACAGGGGTTTTTAGCGATCAGTTGTGCATCATAGATCCCGGGTATGTAGTTGTGTACGGGATTGATCGACAGGGTATCCTGTGTACCATCGCCAAAGTCCCAGGCCGCTCGCATTTGGTACTCCGATGTGTTGGTGAAAAACACCCGATTACGACTTACAGCAGTAGAAAAAGCTGCCTTGGGGCCATACATGGTACAGACATCAAAAGCGCGCTGAATATTGTGGCTCCAACGGCCTTCCTCGTTTCGGGCTCGCATACCCAATCGGTAACTGCCAACCAGTAAGGTATCCGTGTTGACTATGACATTAGAGTCCAGGTCAGTAGCAGGGGTAACCGATATTAGCGTCTCATTCCCAAATCCTGCGTCCGTATCGATATAGTATTCCAGATCAGTGATGCGTAAATCTCTTACGGTATCATCGATCCAACCTTTTGCAGCACGATAATGACTCCATACGCCCTTATCGTCCCGCGCCCGCAGGTAGTAGGTATAAGGTCCAGCCGACAGGGTATCGGTAGTCAAGCTTGGCTGTAAGTCCAGTGTATCAGTAGCGCCTAGGGAGAATACATTGCCCTGACCTACACCTGGATCAGTATTCGCAAACCATTCCCAGCCTTGCACCTGCGAAGGATAGTAGTCGTCTAGGTGGATAGTACGACTCAGGTAATGACTCCAGGCACCATTGCGGCTGCGTACGCGTGTGTACACCTGGTGTTTTCCTGCTAGTGTATCTGTGGTGATACCGGGATTAATGGCAAGACTGTCTAATGCGTTGACGCTTACGACTTGGCCATTGGCAGCACCCGGATCCTGGTCTACAAACCATTCCCAGTCTGTGATAGGTTGTGCTTGGCCTACCGTATCGATCCACATGGGAAAGGTAAGGTAGTGACTGGGTGCTCCACTGGAGTCGATCACGCGCAGATGCAACAAATGTCTGCCGGGAGGTAAACCATTGGCGACTATGGAAAAACTTTGATCCAATGAGTCGATAGGGTTAACAGCTACAATGGTTCCTTGCCCACTCGTGGGTATCGCATCCCAGAAGTATTCCACGCTATTTACTTGCTGCGCAAGCGCAAGAGGATACCACCCTATCCAGCAGAGTATAAGCCAACAAATTGTTTTCGCCCTCATAGTTGCCTTATTCTGCACCACCAACAGCTTTCACCCGAACGGAAGCATTGTTGCCGACCTCCAGGATCACATTGTCCAAAATAAGGTCGAGCATGCGTGGAATGCCTGCGGGCTCCAGGTAGTTGCGGAAGGGGTAATTGCCACCATGGACACCTAACATACCCCCATCAGAGGCTCCGGTTGCGCCCGGACTGCCGGGGGCACAGCGATAATCGTTGTCAAAGGCGAAGGCCGGGTTGTTTACATTCGGTATCTGTAAAAATTGGGGGTCAGTGTTGTCGATGTTTGCGGTTCCAGGCAGCACGGGTAGGGTATTACCCGCACTGAAGGTGAGATTATGATTCCAGATACAATTGTTGCAACCGCCTTGAAAGTTGACAGCGGGATTAGTGACCCAGATGATGTTGTTTTGCAGAAGGACATCATTATTGGCATTGCCCCAAGTTATTCCGCCAAATAGATAGCCTGGATTGCGATGGATAATGATGTTATTTATGAGCGAAATAGTGCCATTAAAATTGTTGAACATCCGGGTGTTGTTCGAAGAGCTGGATCGGGTATAGATAATGTTATTTCGAAAAGAGAAATTGAAGGCGTTATTATGCAGTTGGATAACAGCACATCCTCCACAAGTCGTACTTTCATCAATCAAGTTCCCCTCTATAAGCCATCCAGATGAGGGATAACTCATTTGTATTATTGTTCTGCCAAATAAATAGTTTCTTTGGAGGGTGATACCATTTACATTGTTATTCGTTGTTTGAATTCTACTGATTTGCAGTCCAGTTAAAATGCTGTTACTAGCATTGGAGCTTGTAAATCGCAGGTATTCGATTTTGGCTACATTTCTATCTTCTGGATAGTAACCCGGTCCGATCAGAACCAGTCTTTTGCCAAGATCTACTTGTCCATAGGAGGTTACGGAAGGTTGAATCATAACCGTATCACCGTTAGTGGCGGCACTTATTGCAGCACTGACAGTGCTGTAGGGTGCACCCGCACCAGGCGTATTATCTACAACAAGGACAGCTGCTTGCGACAATTGAAAAGCCACTAGGGCCAGCAAAAGAGACAGGTATTTCATAGCTCGAAAGTTTGAGCTTGAAAAGTAGGTTTCACACTTTTAAGAAGTATGGAGGAAAACCACCAATTTTAACTGTTTACTCCAGTAGGCCTCGTTCAATGGCCGCTTTTACCAACCCGGCCGTATTGCGTACGCCTAGCTTTTGGATCAAATTGAGTCGATGGGTTTCTGCAGTGGATGGGCTGATAAAAAGGCGTTCTGCGATCTCATTGGTGGTGCACTCCTCCAGTATCAACTGAAGCACCTCTTTTTCTCTGCGGGTGAGCTTGGGGTGGTTTGCTTTTGATGCAGTAGATGAGGCAGCCTGTTTCATCAGCTCCTGCAGTGCCTGGTGCAGGTAGGTGCCACCGCCATTAACCGTTTGGATGGCTTTGGTCAACTCAGTACCATCTACAGTTTTCAGCAGATAGCCACTGGCGCCTCGTTGCAACAGGCTGTGGATATAGCTGGCTTGATCGAAAGACGACAAGCCCAGTACTTTTAATCCAGGGTACCGGCCTACAATTTGTTCGCACAAATCAATGCCTGACCTATCCGGAAGCCGGATATCAAGGAGCAGTACATCCGGAATGGTTTCTTCCAACTTTGTTAAGGTATCTGCTGCCGTTTGGGCGGTCCAGACCACCTCAATATCCGGTATGGGTGTCAGGACGTCCTGCAGGCCACGGATTACCACCGGGTGATCATCGGTGATGGCGAGCTGGATCATGTAATGGTTCTTTTGTCGAGGTGAATACTAATATGCACCGAAGTGCCTTGTCCTTCTTTAGTATCGATATCCAGTTCCCCCTCCATATGCTGTATTCGGTGCCGAATAGCCTCTAGTCCGGTTCCTTGCTGCTTTGATGATAGGGTAAACCCTTTGCCATTGTCCTCAACCGTGCATTCAATGCGCTGTCCCTGCCGAGCGATCTGTATTAGTATTTCTGTGGCTTCTGCGTGCTTGAGGATATTGTTGAGCAGCTCCTGTACAATACGGTAAAGGGTGAGGGCAATGGGTTGAGGTAGTTTTTCTTCCATATTGATCACCTGATAATCAACGGCCACTAACCCACTTGATTCGATATGATCACAAAATTGACGCAAGGCGGCAACCAAGCCATCACGTAGCAAAATATCAGGCATCAGGTTATGGGCAATGGCACGCACTTCAGTAGCCGTATCGTCTAAAAGTGAGCGAGCTTTTGTAAATGGCTCTTCCTGTTCCAACCCAGGCGTGTTCCTGCTCAGCGAGGTAAAGTAAAGCTTGATGGCGGATAGCATGCCGCTCACACCATCATGCAGGTTCTTGGCAATGCGCGTACGCTCCTGCTCCTCACCAGCCATCACGGCTTTTAGTCGCTGTAGTTCTTGCTCCTTCTTCAATGTGGCCAACTCCTGTTGGTATAACGACTTTCTTTGGCGTTGATTCTTGATGAGTAAAAGCAAGATCAGCGATGTAGCAAGCAGTCCGAACCCGATTATGGCGATCCAGCGATTTTTACGAGCAAGGACAAGGGCCTGATTGTCCAGCGTAATCTGTTGTTGAAGGATAGACCGGTCTTTCTTCGCGGTTTGGTATTGGGTTTCGAGTTCGAGCAGTTGCTCACTGATGTTGGCATTCAGCATGCTATCTGACAGTTGCGTGTAGCGGTCGTAATAGGTTAACGCTTCGTTGAAACGGCCAAGTTGGCGCAACACGTCAACTTTCGTTTTCAATACAGTAGTAACATCCTGTTGGATGGAAAAACTATCTATGATCTGTTCCGCACGGTTGACCGAAG
Source organism: uncultured Bacteroidota bacterium (assembly GCA_913062655.1). Lineage (GTDB taxonomy): Bacteria > Bacteroidota > Bacteroidia > Chitinophagales > S012-47 > CAJXXO01. Next base: position 9,032 of record CAJXXO010000019.1, read on the forward strand.
CCAGGGCAGCATCATACTGGCCTTTGTATAATTGAATCTTTGCCAGGTTGCTTTGATTCAGCGCCAATCCCGCCCAGTCTTTCGATGCCATGCATAGGGTAAGGGCGCGCTTTATGCCGGCTATTGCCGTATCCGGCTTGCCCAGCGCTAGCTGCAGCATGCTGAGATTGCTGATCGTTTCGACAACCCCTTCGCGATAGCCAAGCTGCTCTCTTATAGCTAATGCCTTTCGGTAATACAGCAGTGCAGAGTCAGCATTTGACAAAGCATTCTGGTAGATCATACCCATATTATGGTAGGTGTCCCCTTCTGTCATGTTGTCCAGCTCTTGCTCGTATTGTGTCAAGAGCTTGTGGTAATGATCCAATGCTGTTTGTGGGAGCTTAAGGTTGTAATACACCAACCCCAAATTGTACAAACTCATGATCTGTCCTTGTACATCTCCCAGTTCCTCCTTTAACGATAGGCTCTGCAGCAAATAATCCAATGCCAGTCTATAGTGACTCTGCCGCAGGTGAACGGAAGAAATGTTGTGTAATACGTAAGACTCATACGAAGGAAGGCCAATAGCTCGGGCATTGGTTAAAGCGCTGTCATAATAGAGCAATGCGGAATCCATCTGGGCTTGAAAGCTTTTTACCAGACCAATATTGATGAGGGTACCCGTTTCTCCTTTCTTGTCGCCCAGGGACCGATAGTACCGTAAAGCTTGGGCGTAGCTGGTAAGGGCTTGCTCATATTCGCCTAAGTAGTCGAGGATGATCCCTTTTTCATTGAAAGCTTCTGCAAGCAGCGCTTCATCCTCTAAAACAGTAGCCTTTTGGACCGCCTGCTCAGCAAATAGCAGGGCTGAGTCCAGGTCGATCTGCTCGTAGGTGGTGGAGAGCTGTATCAGCAGATGGACCTGCTCCTTTCCTTCCGTAGTAGGTAGCAATTGTAGCAGGCTGTCCGTGGAGGCAGGAAGCATCCAGGACCAAGTGAAGCCAATTAAAAAGAGGAGCGCCTTCATGCCGGCAAATTAGTGAATGCCAGTAAAATATATAGGGTGATAACTAATAGACACCTCAATAAAAAACCCCGACTCACCAGAGCCGGGGTTGGTTGTAAAGGTCTATTTGCTTATTGCATCTGGTCGAAGCGATCGAGGTTCATCACTTTGGTCCAGGCATTGACAAAGTCGTTCACAAACTTCTCTTTGTTGTCATCCTGCGCATAGACCTCAGCCAGTGCCCGCAACTCAGAGTGAGAGCCAAAGATCAGGTCGGCACGAGTAGCGGTCCACTTCACCTCACCGGTTTCGCGGTCGCGGCCTTCGAATACTTCTTCTGTATCATCTACGGCTGTCCATTGCGTGCTCATATCCAGCAGATTTACAAAGTAGTCGTTGGTCAGTTGACCCGGACGATCAGTGAAAATGCCGTGATCAGAATGGTCGTAGTTGGCATCCATTGCGCGCATGCCGCCCACCAGCACGGTCATTTCCGGTGCGGTAAGGGTCAGCAATTGGGCTTTGTCAACCAATAATTCTTCGGTGGTGAAAGTGTACTGCGTTTTTAAATAGTTGCGGAAACCATCTGCCATGGGCTCCAATACCGCCATCGATTCTTCATCGGTCATTTCCTGTGTAGCGTCAGCACGACCGGGGGTGAATGGTACTTCCACATCATAGCCGGCCTTGGCGGCTGCCTGCTCTACACCTACATTACCTGCCAGTACGATCAAATCAGCCATTGACACCTGCTGCTCCTCATTCTGGCTGTTGAAGTCGGATTGAATCTTCTCCAATGCGGTCAGCACTTTATCCAACTGCTCGGGATTGTTCACTTCCCAACTGCGCTGTGGCTCCAGTCGGATACGTGCCCCATTGGCGCCCCCTTTATAATCTGATCCACGGAAGGTGGAAGCGGAAGCCCACGCAGTGCTCACCAGCTCCTGGATAGTGAGGCCGGTGGCGAGAATAGCTTCTTTTAATGCAGCTATATCATCGGCATCGATCAGCTCGTAGTCTACTTCAGGAATCGGATCTTGCCAGAGGAAGTCTTCCTCCGGTACTTCCGGTCCCAGGTACAAGGCCTTTGGCCCCATGTCGCGGTGGGTTAGCTTAAACCAGGCCTTGGCAAACGCTTCTTCAAACTCCTCCGGGTTTTCAAGGAATCTACGAGATATCTTTTCATACACCGGATCAAAGCGAAGGGAAAGGTCGGTGGTCAACATGGTAGGACGGTGCATCTTAGTGCTATCGAATGCATCAGGTACCATCGGGTCGGCATCGGAGGCGACCCACTGGTGGGCACCTGCCGGGCTTTTGGTCAGCTCCCACTCGTGGCCAAACAGCGCCTTGAAAAAGCCGTGACTCCATTCGGTCGGGGTTTTCGTCCAGATCACCTCCAAACCGGAAGTGATGGCATCTGCCCCTTTACCCGACTTGTAGGTGCTTGTCCATCCAAACCCTTGCTCTTCAATGCTGGCCGCTTCCGGCTCAGGGCCCATGTGGGAAGCATCGCCTGCACCGTGGGTTTTACCCAGCGTATGTCCACCCGCAATCAGCGCTACGGTTTCTTCATCGTTCATACCCATGCGACCAAAGGTTTCACGGATATCATGTGCAGCGGCAACGGGATCGGGATTGCCATTCGGGCCCTCCGGGTTTACATAGATCAATCCCATCTGTACAGCTGCCAGCGGGCGCTCCAGCTCACGATCGCCAGAGTAGCGCTTATCGTCCAGCCACTTGGTTTCCGGGCCCCAGTATACATTACTTGCGGGTTCCCACACATCTTCACGGCCACCACCGAATCCGATGGTCTCAAAGCCCATGTCTTCCAGGGCTACATTGCCGGCCAGAATCATCAGGTCAGCCCAGGAGATCTTATTGCCATATTTCTTCTTGATGGGCCACAGCAATCTGCGCGCCTTATCGAGGTTGGCATTGTCGGGCCAGCTATTGATGGGGGCGAAGCGCTGCTGACCTTCGCGTGAACCGCCCCGGCCATCCCCCGTGCGGTAGGTACCGGCACTGTGCCAGGCCATGCGGATGAAGAATGGCCCATAGTGACCCCAGTCGGCTGGCCACCAATCTTGCGATTGTGTCATCAGCTTGTGGAGGTCGTTTTTCAGGGCTTCATAGTCCAGGCTGTTAAAAGCCTCGGCATAATCGAAGTCCTCACCCAGCGGATTAGAGAGCTCCGAATGTTGGCGCAATACACTCAGGTCAAGGCGATTGGGCCACCATTCGCGATTGGTGTTGCCGCGGGGGTTGATCTCTTCTTCCATTTCTTCACCCTCAGCCGGTGTTGCCGTATGTGCATTAGCGGGTTCGACATCGGCAGCAGAGGCAGAGGGGCCACTTTGTTCGCCCATTTTATCAAAGCCAAACGGACAACCGCCTTCGCCTGACGTTTTATCTTGTGCAAAGGCACTAAAGGTGAATAGGAATCCTGCAAGTAGTAACACTTTTCTCATAACGGTTTATGTTTTGTACATCAATTACTTAGCACCAAAGGGGATAGATGCTAATAGTCGCATTGTTGAGAAAGGGTGGTTGAGCGGTGTTGAGGGCGCTGTGAAAATTAACAAAAAACCCCGACTCATCAGAGCCGGGGCGTTTATCAATAAGCAGGACAATCTTTAATGAAAGAGCACACTCTGCGAGGTAATGCCCTCATCAAAATGTACTTGCATTACATATTGTCCGGCTGCCAGGTTGTGGCGTTGCACGCGGAAGTAGTTGTCGTCCACATTAACATGTGCTTTCACCAAGCGACCGGCCAGATCGTATAGGTAAATACTACGAATCAGTTTGTCTTCGCGAGCTGTTACGTAGATGGACTCGGAAGCCGGATTGGGTGCTACCGTCAGCATAGCTGCCGGATCCAATTCTTCTACGTCCACCAAGCCACAGTCGAGCCCCAACACTTCACAGGCACGAGGCGCATAGTAGGAGATGATCGTATCGATATAGCTCAAAGCCTTCGTCTTGCTCATATCAGGGTTGTTCTGAATGCCGCTGGTGTGGTTGGGGTTGGTAGCAGGGTCCCACCACTCCCATGGTGCACTGTCATCAGGGCCACCGGTACCGATAAGCGGAAACAAGCCATCGTAGCCATCATTGCGGCTATTGGCTACAGCAGAAAAGTCGCCACTGTAAGTCTTGCCGGCAAAAGCTGCATTGTTATTGTAGCGATTCTGGAATTCTTGCACCACGTAGGCGCCAAATACTTCTACTACAGGCAAGTTGAACCCGGGTACAATCACCAAACCTGCTTTGTAAGGTGCAAAAGGATCTGTAGGTACTTGGTAAGATATGATAGGCACCTGACCTGGGTCAATCCAGGAGGTATCGCCACAGGCACCACCCATATTCACTGCCAGTGCAAAATCACCGCTGTACCCTACGTGGTTGGGGTAATTCAAGGTATCACCAGCAGGGAAGCCAGGAAAGTTAGGGGGTACAATACCGACAGAGTCGCAATTGATGTCACCATTTATCCCTTCAATAACCATCGGAACGGGTTGACCGCCTACTTGGGCAATGAATTTGCCACCCGGTGTCAAAGGAATTTCCACATACTGATCCAATGAAGCGGCATTCAGGCTGATATACCCCCCGGTACCTTGCCCCCAGATGACGATTTTTGATGTGTCTACCCCATACTGATTACCGTTTTCCGCCACATCTTTCTTGAAGAATTTTACCGCAGTACGGCAATCCTGTACCCCACGATAAGCGGCATTGATCAGCGTAAACACCCGCTCTTCCTGTGCAGAGGCAACGGGGTTCCATCCTTTGCGGTAGGTAGCTACGGCCACGGTGTAACCCATTTTTGCCAGCCGGGTTGCGATGGCTACACAGGTGGAGTCATCCCGCTTACCTCCTATGCCTCCATTGTCAGGGTGCGGCAGGAAGTTGCCGGTATGGAAATAGATAACCAGCGGGCGTTCGGTCTCTGTATCGCCCACCGGTTCGTAAAAGTCGAGCAACAGGGGTACAGGAATAGCCTCTCCCACTTGTGGTAATGCCAATACGGTAGCGTTAACACCATAGGTGATGTCTTTGGTTACCGATACATCGGAAAATGTTTCTTCGATGTAGCGTTGCTGTGCGGCAGCTGTTGTCACTAGTACAGTGAGCAGCGCCAAAAGTGTAAACCATCTTTTCATAATGTGTCAGTTTAATCAGTGAATTAGTCCTTCTTCTTAAAGTCGTAGGTAGCAGAAAAATACGCCAATCGTCCGATTCGCGGGCCACCATACGTTTGAAATTGTTCTTGATTCAAAATATTTGTGGCGCCTAGCTTAAAGGTAGTGTTCCACTTCTCCACCAACCAACTGACCTGGGCATCCAGCAGGTCGTAGGTGGGGATGAAGCCGGTAAACTGAGGAGAGCCTTCAAACAAGAAGCCTTGTACCCACTTGTAGTTGATGTTGAAGCTCACGTTTCGCACGGTCTGTCCCAGTGCGTTGATCGTCAGATTGCGACCACCAAAGGCGATGTTGAATTTATGTTCCGGGGTGTTAAAGGCGGGAATGATCGGGTCTTCTTCAATGGCATTTAATCGATTCCAGGAGTAGTTGCCACTCAGGCTGTATTCATTGATGAAATATTTCAGGCCAATATTGAAGCCTTGTGTGGTTACCCGTTGGGTGGAGTTGGCAGAATACCGGAACACTTGTAAATCGCGAACAAAACCACTTCCCCCAAACTCGGCATCGATACCGATATTGAAGCCCAGGAAATCTTCATAGACATTGAAGTAGTACCCTGCATCGACAAAGAGATCATTCCAAAGGATGGTACGGTACCCGACTTCGAAGGTGCGCACCCGCTCCGGTCTGATCGGGTCGATATTGAAGTATTCAAGGGTGTCGGTGTTTAACGTATTGCGGTAATCAGAAAAGGATTCGAGTGTAATCAGCGAGTCGGCTCCATTCAAATTGCCCGCCAGGATAGCCGGGCCCACATTGAGAAACAGATACTGATCGGCCAGGGTCGGGTTGCGGAGTGCCGAGGAGAAGGAAAGCCGGAGATAGTTGTCTTTGGCCGGGTTCCATACCAGCGAAGCGGCTGGGGTAGAAATGAAATTGAAATTCTGGTTCTTGTCTATTCGCAGGGAAGCACTGATGGTCAGCTTATCATTGGCCAGTTGCTTATCAAAGCCGGTATAGAAGCCATATTCGAAGTTGGTGATGCGCGTCCCCGCAGTATCGCTGAATATGGTGCCGTCCGAATTGGGGGTGTACAGCCTGGAGCTGAAACCGGTACGGAAACCGTCCAGAAACGAAATATCCCACTGGTACTCCCCCTGCGCATGGTAGAGTGCCGAGCGATCAAAAAAGCGGGTGCCATTTTCCTCTTCATTGTTTTTGGCGGAGGTAATCGCATCGAAGGCTTCCTGGAATTCGGCCGTACCCGGAGCCAGGTACGTGGTATTCTCCGTGTTAGCAAAGCCTTCTGCTTGTGCATGCCACGCTACCAGTGAATCCTGGAAGTTGATCAACCACTGCTCGGCAGCCGCATTATCAAAAATAAAGGTGCCGGTATTGGGGTCAAAAGAAAGGTCGGGGTAGCCATTGGCTCGCATACGACTGCGAATGTTGCCCTTCCAGAAGGTGCGATAGTTGAGCGACCACTCTTCATTATCCTTCATCTCCTCTTGCAACCGTAATGCAGTAGCGTAGGGGTCGTAGGAGTTGCCGGCATCCTCGTGTGTAGCATACACGCGGAGGAAGTATTTGTCTTTTTTGTGCAGCTCTAATCGGTTTTGAAAAAAGAGAATGTCGCGCAAACTGAAGCGATTATCACCCTGGTAAACCGTGGTACCGCTACCAAAGCTGGAGGCCAGGGTAAGCTGAGGCGAATTTTCCTTGTCGGCTCGCTTCAGGCGGTAGCTCATTACCAAATTCGCCTTAATATTTTCAGTGCCGTAGTCCACCAGGTCGATCTCCTGAAAACCGGTGCGGAAGAAGGTGCCGAGACCCGCCTCATCGCTCCAGGGCTGTGTACCGGTCGCATCGTTGAGGGGAAAAAACTCATCACCATAAATATTGACGGCATCGTAGCCACCAGGATTATCCGGTTCTACCTCGGAAGCATCCACCGGGTCATAATTGTCGGCCTCCCAGTCGTCTGCACGGAGGTAGGAGAAGTTGACCTTATAAGCAAAGAAGGGTAGCCCTTCACTGTCCCGTACATCATCGGCCCAGCGGATGGCTGTTTCGAGCAGGTTGCGCTCTCCCCCTTTGAGCATAACACTCAATCCGCGGTGAATAAATGGATCTTTGGTTTCCATGGCGATCACCCCATTGAAGGCATTTGGACCATAAAAAGCCGATGCTGCGCCTTGAATGAGGTCCACCTTCATAATGTCCAGTTCCGGTGATCCGAGAAAGTTGCCCAGGGAAAAGTTGAGGCCAGGCGATTGATTATCGACCCCATCGATCAGTTGTAGCGAGCGAACGGGACTGGTGGAGTTGAAGCCCCGTGTATTGATCACTTTAAAGCCTAGGCTGGCGGTGGTCAGGTCGACCCCAGTGAGGTTGCCCAATCCATCATAAAAGCTGGAAGAGGGTGTTTCCTTAATGGCGATCAGATCCATCGTTTCCATAGTAAGCGGTTCCTTCTTGCGCTCCTCGGAGATACGACTGCCCTTGACCTCTACTGTCTCCAGGTTGAGATTGGTAGGGGTGAGTTTGATCCTTAGGTTTTGGGTTTGATTAGCCAGCACCAGCTCCTTATCCTGGTAGCCGACAAACTTGATGAGCAGTGTGAGGGGCAGCGGGCGCGGGGTTTGGATCGTAAACTCCCCATTCAGGTCGGTCACCGTTCCTTCCGTTGTACCTTTCAGTATCACGGTGGCACCAATGAGGCGTTCATTATTTGTCTCATCTATGATAGAACCCGAGATCGTGGTCTGTCCCCAGCCAAGCTGCGGTGCCATTCCGATCATCACTCCTATCAACAAGGCGTACCACCAGCCCCCTTGAATAATATCCCAGGTACCCTTTATCATAACTATTGTCTGTCTATTATTGCGTTGAAGTAGGCTAGAAAACTATCCTCCGGGGAACTGAAAATAATAAAATTGCGTAAATAGCTGCCTTACATGCAATGTTGCAGGTAGCGAATCGGCCCTACTTATTAGCGATTCGACAACAAGAATATGGAAGTACAAGGACTACATGGGGTGCAGCCGGCCGAAAAAGCCATTTTGGTCGGCTTGGTGTACCAGGAGCAGACAGAGGAAAAGCTGCAGGAATACCTGGACGAACTGGCTTTTCTGGCTGAAACAGCAGGCGCAGAGACCCTGCATCGATTTTATCAAAAAGTGGATCACCCGCACCCGCGTACTTACGTGCGCAAAGGCAAGCTGGAACAGATCAAGAAATATGTGAAGCAACACGAGGTGGAGCTGGTCATTTTTGACGATGAAATATCGCCTTCGCAGTTGCACAACCTGGAGCGAGAGCTGAAGTGCAAGGTGTTGGACCGCTCTATGCTGATCCTCGACATATTTGCCCAGCGGGCGCGTACGGTGCAGGCCAAGACACAGGTGGAGCTGGCGCAAACCCAATACCTGTTGCCCCGCTTGCGCGGTATGTGGCAACACTTAGACCGTATCAAAGGCGGTATCGGCATGCGGGGTGCCGGTGAGAAGGAAATCGAAACGGATAGACGGATCGCACAGAAGCGGATCAGCTTGCTGAAGGATAAATTGGCACAAATCGACAAACAAAACTGGACACGTAGAAAACAGCGTGGAAAAATGATTCGTGTGGCGCTGGTAGGGTACACCAATGTGGGCAAGTCTACCCTAATGAACGTATTCAGTAAATCGGATGTCTTTGCCGAAAACAAACTTTTCGCCACCCTGGATACCACGGTCCGCAAAGCAGTGGTACACAACACACCATTTCTCCTCTCCGATACGGTGGGCTTCATTCGTAAGCTGCCACACCACCTGGTAGAGTCGTTTAAGTCAACCTTGGACGAGGTGGGCGAGTCTGATATCCTACTTCATGTGGTAGATATGGCCCACCCAAACCATGAAGACCACATAGCTGTGGTAAACCAGACGTTGAAAGAGCTGGAAGCACTCGACAAGCCTACCATTCTGGTC
>CAJXXO010000020.1 GCA_913062655.1 uncultured Bacteroidota bacterium
TGATTGTTATCCGGTATTTGTTGCTGGATCGTATTCAGACACTACAGGAGATCGAAGACAACTCCGAGGTGCCGGTATTGGGGGCTATCCCTTCTTACAAGCACGATCACATTGGTGAAGAGCTGATGGTGTACACTCACCCTAAATCGGTCATTACAGAAGCCTTTCGGAATTTGCGTTCTAACCTGGAGTTTATATCGCAAGCGGATGGCCCCAAAATGATGGCGGTCACCTCCACCGTATCAGGTGAAGGCAAAACCTATATTGCCGTCAACCTGGCAGGCGTACTCAACATGGCCGGCAAAAAAGTGGCCCTCCTCGACCTCGACATGCGGAAACCCAAACAACACCGCATTTTTGGGCTTGACAATTTAAAAGGCATGAGCACCATTCTCATTGGTAAGCACACGCCTGAGGAATGTGCTTATCAAGTAGAGGAAGGGTTCGATTTTATCTCTTCCGGACCATTGCCGCCCAACCCTTCCGAGCTGATCCTATCCAAACGGATGACGGAAGTGGTGCAATACCTGCAGCAAAGCTATGATTATGTGATTTGCGATACCCCACCTGTAGGTATGGTGTCGGATGCCCTGGAACTGATCAAGGCGGCCGACTACCCGATCTACGTTATTCGCAATGATTATTCTAAGCGGGAGTTCATCAATTATCCGAACAAACTGTACCACGAATCAGGGGTACAGCACCTGTCATTGGTGCTCAATGATACCAAGCTGAAGCGCTCCGGCTACGGTCGTTACAGCTACACCTATGGCTATGGGTACGGGTATGGCCGCTCTTATGGCAGCGGCTACTACACGGATGAAGGACTGCGAAAACGAAAATGGTGGAAGCGACTATTTAGTCGCTAAGCAGCAAATTAGCTGACTATGGGTGTAATTGAGAGTCAAGCTACCATAAACCTGATCTTCTTCGCTGGAGCGGTTTTCTTTTCTATTCTCATCAATCGGCTATTGCTGAAGTTCTCCAAGAATCTGGGGGTGCGCACACAGGATGACCTGCTGCGTTGGTCGGCAGAGTCAAAACCATCAGTAGGCGGACTCTCCTTTTTTATCCTGTTTCTGATCTCTTTGTCGTGGGTGAGCCTGCTCGATATGGAAGCGCGCTCGTTGGATAAAGAGATGTTGTTTGGCTTGTTTGCGGCTACCACGCTGGGCTTTGTGATCGGGCTGGCCGATGATGCCTACAACACACGACCGGTACTGAAATTTTTGGGTCAGTTGCTGACCGCCAACATCCTTATCACCAGCGGTATCTACATTGAGATTACCCCCGACCTGGTGATCAATTATGCCTTCTCCGTTTTCTGGGTCATAGCCATTATGAACTCCATCAATATGCTGGACAACATGGATGGTGTTACCGCCTCTATCTCCAGTGCCATTCTCATTGGTATCAGCATGTTGGTCTATTTTCAGGAGGGTAGCAGCGATGCGGGTTTGATCGTGTTGCTGGGTGTTTTGGCGGCATTGATTGGATTTCTGTTTTTCAATTGGCACCCTTCCAAGATGTTTATGGGGGATACGGGTAGCCAGTTTCTGGGTGCCTTCCTATCGGGCATCAGTATGGTGTACCTGTGGCAGTTTCGAGCCGACACAGGGGAATACTTCCAGATTAAGCAATTTTTGCTGCCCATGCTGGCATTCATCATCCCCATCATCGACACCACCACGGTGTTTATCAGGCGAATCGCGCGGGGTCAGTCTCCTTTTGTGGGAGGGCGTGATCATACGACTCATCATCTGGTGTACCTGGGTTTGCGTGATGGCCAGGTGACTGCGCTCCTGTTAGCGATCTCTTTGTTGTCCGTGGGTTTGATCTATTTCATCGCCCAGATGGCTGATGACTGGAACTATACCTACAGCTTTCTGGTATTGGGCTATTTTTTACTGGTATTTATCGCCTTCCAGGTGATGTATCAGATCGGAAAGAGGCGCCATGAAGAGCAAGTGCAGGAGGAGCGCGATGAGTAATTACCTGTTGATTTTTCTGGGCGGGGGAGCGGGCAGCTTGTTGCGGTTTGCTTTCAGTGAGTGGTGGTCGGGGGATACCACTTTACCCTGGGCTACGATGGCGGCCAACACGGTGGCTTCTTTGCTGCTGGGTATTGTTTTGTATTTTTTCCTCATCGTATATCCCGATAAGCATAGCTGGCGCCTGTTGCTGGCGGTAGGCTTCTGCGGTGGGTTCAGCACTTTCAGCACCTTCAGTTATGAGTCCTTCGCTTTACTTGCACAGCAACAGTACACGTTAGCGGTACTCCATATAGCGATAAGTGTTTTGGTTTGTCTGATAGCCGTGGCCATCGGTTGGTGGGGTACACAATGGGTTTGGAACGCCTGACATCGTTTCAACAAACGCCTGAATCACGGTATCTTTGCGCCAAATGCAATCTATGGCACCCAAGCGCTATACCATTACCTCTGCCTTACCGTACGCCAATGGCCCGATCCATATTGGCCAATTGGCTGGCGCCTACATTCCGGCTGATATTTATGTGCGGTATTTGCGCTTACAAGGGGCCGATGTGGCCTTCATCTGCGGATCGGATGAGCATGGAGCCGCTATCTCGTTGAAGGCGATCCGGGAAAAAACCACACCGCAAGCCATCATCGATACTTACCATACCTTGAATAAGCAGAGCTTTGCCGCTTTTGGCATCGACTTCGATATCTTTCATCGTACTTCGGAGCCGCTGCACCATGAAACCGCCCAATCGTTTTTTACTACGCTGTTGGAGAAAGGCGAGCTCATAACCGAGACCTCAGCGCAATATTTCGATGAAGAGTACCAGCAGTTTTTGGCCGATCGCTACATCATGGGCACTTGTCCCAAGTGCGGTAATGAAAATGCCTATGGCGATCAGTGCGAAAAGTGTGGCAGTAGCCTGAGCCCTAAAGAACTTATACAGCCTCGCTCTACCTTGAGTGACAAAACACCGGTGCTGAAGGAAACTACCCATTGGTACCTGCCCATGCAGCATTACGAGCAATGGCTGCGTGAATGGATACTGGAGGGCCATACCGAATGGAAGAAAAACGTTTACGGACAGGTGAAGAGCTGGCTGGAGCAAGGCCTGCAACCACGCGCGATGACCCGTGACCTGGATTGGGGCGTGAAAGTGCCGCTGCCTGATGCAGAAGGGAAAGTGCTGTATGTGTGGTTGGATGCACCGATAGGATACATCTCGGCCACCAAAGCGTGGGCAGAAGAGAAGGGCATAGACTGGAAGCCGTATTGGCAGGATGGCGAGACGCGATTGATTCACTTCATTGGTAAAGACAATATTGTCTTTCACTGCATCATCTTCCCCATCATCCTAAAAGCCCACGGGGACTACATTCTACCCGATAATGTGCCGGCCAACGAGTTCATGAATATGGAGGGCGATAAGATCTCAACCTCACGAAATTGGGCGGTATGGCTGCATGAGTATTTGGAGGAGTTTCCGGGCAAGGAGGATGTATTGCGCTATGTGCTCACGGCCAATATGCCCGAGACCAAAGACAGCGAGTTTACCTGGAAGGATTACCAGGATCGTAACAACAATGAGTTGGTAGGCGTGCTGGGCAACTTTGTCAATCGGGTGCTGGTGTTGCAGCAAAAGTATTTTGATGGTGCCATACAGCCTATCGATTGGTCCCGTTGGAAGGATGGGAATCAGGTAAAAGGGTTAGAACTGGTGTGGGGCGATGAGGGGTTCAAGAAAGGCATCAGCCAATCGCTGGAGCAGTTTCGCTACCGGGAGGCGCTCAATCAGGTGATGAATGTCGCCCGTGCCGGCAACAAGTTCCTCACAGATCAGGAGCCATGGAAGAAGATAAAAGACGACCCCACGGCAGTGGGCGAGGTATTGCATATTTGCGTACAGGTTGTGGCGAATCTGGCCATCATTATGGAGCCATTCCTGCCATTTACCGCCAAGAAACTGCGGCCCATGCTGGCCCAGCCTGAAACGCTGACCGATTGGTCAAAAGCGGGACACCTTGATATCCTGCCGGTGGGGACGGTATTAGGTACGCCCAGCCTGTTATTTGAAAAAGTAGATGACGAAACCATACAAGCACAGATGGATAAACTGGAAGCCACCAAGCAAACGGACAACCCTTTTCCAGCCGTAAAGGAGACCATTCAATATGACGATTTTGCCAAGCTCGATCTACGCGTAGGTACTATCGTGGCTGCCGACAAGGTAAAGAAGGCAGATCGGTTGCTGCATTTCAAGGTAGATATGGGATTTGAGGTGCGCGATATTGTATCAGGCGTAGCCGAGCACTTTTCACCGGAGGAGTTGTTAGACAAGCAGGTCGTTGTGGTCGCCAATTTGGCACCACGCAAGCTGAAAGGCATAGAGTCGAAAGGGATGATCTTGATGGCCGAGGATGCCGATGGAAAGCTGAGCTTCCTGCAACCGGATAAGGCGTGGCCCAATGGCGCCACCATCAGCTAATTATTGGCCCCATAGTTCAAGGGATAGAACAAAAGTTTCCTAAACTTTAGATCCAGGTTCGAATCCTGGTGGGGTCACTTTCTTTATTCATAGCTCCGTTTTTCTCTGTTTTGCAACAAGCCGTCCATTTCCCCGTAACCCCAACGCAGGCCCGTTTTTTCAATTAAACGGTTGCCCACTATGGTTAATTTAACTACTTTCAACCAATTAAAGGCCATTCATCCAAAATCGTAAAGACCCCCAATTATGGCTGAAGACGGACAGTACCGTTTCGATTGTGTTATGCTGATCGATGACAACGAGGTAGATACCATGATCAACCAAAAGTTGCTGGAGAACGACAAGTTCGCCAGGCACATTTACACGTATACCTCCGGTAAAGGCGCACTTGAGTTTTTTAAAAATATTGATCGCAATAAAGGCTTTCCGGCTGAACTTACACCAGAAGTGGTGTTCCTGGATATCAATATGCCGATCATGAATGGCTTTGCCTTCATTGACGCCCTGAATAAACTTTCCGACCGCATTACCAAAGGGCTGAAAATATTACTGCTTACGCAGTCAGACAGCCCGCAGGATATGCAGCAAGCCAAAAAGAGTAAAATCGTGGTGGATTACCTGGTAAAGCCCCTTAATCCGGCCATGCTCAAGCAGATCAAGGTATAGGCGCTCTCTCCGTTATTGTTCTAATAGGTGGGTGACAAAGGTGTCGTCTACGGTCAACTGATTAAGCATGGAGAAGTTGCCCCGGTTTTGCATCTTGAACTCGTGGGCCAGTCCTATCATCTTCAATCTTCTGTCCTTGGTAGGTGTTTTCAAGGCCTGCTGCAGAATTCTGCGGTAGATTTTCGCATTCGGATAGTCGTAGTACTCGAGGTTGCTCAGTTTACGCCCTACGCTTTTAATCAGCGAGTTGGATAGCTCATACTCTTTTAGCAACAAGTAATTGGTCGCCATCAAAAGTTTGAGCTCCAGCTCTGCATGGGGGTAAGGCTTGAAGGAGAGCTCATTGCGGAGGTCATTCAGGTACCGGTTGCTCTTTTCATGGTCGCCTATGTTGAAATAACTGCCGGCCAGGTACATGTAGAAATTGATGAAGTTGACCGGATCATCCTTTGTGATATCATACTGCTGTAACAGGCGTTCATTGCGCTCGTCCACTTCCTCAGTAGATGACTCCGCAGCTTGGGGCATGCGCAGCATACTTAACAGCAACATAGACGGGATGGCATAATAGCTATAGCTATTGAGAAAGCGCACCAGCTCTTCGTCTAAAAGTGTAAAGTACTCCTGCACTTTTTTGCGAATGCCGTATTTCGTGTAGTACTCAAAGCTCAGGTAGTGGAATAGCAGCTCCAGGTTGCCAAAGAAGATATCCTGCCGGTGTTGGTTGATGATGTCGTAGGCCTTGTTGAACAGGTTCTCCACCGGCTCCAGATCAAGCTGTTGTTCGTCCTCCGGCAAATAAATCTGGTAATAGATACAGGCAATGGCCCGGGTGATGAAGAAACGGGCTGAGTCTCTATAGTTGGCATTGTGCTCCTCCATCTGCTGCATAATCAGGTGCAGCTTCATCAGTTGCATGGGGTCGCGACTCAGGTGGTGTTGACCGATCGCTTGTAACAACTCCGCCAGCAAGTCCTCATTCTTATCATAGTCAATGATGAAGGTAATGTGCTGGTTAAAAAATTGAGAGAATTGGTACTCGTTGTTGCTGTTGCGATGCAGCTTCTTCAGGGCAGAGTATATCTTGAGCAGGTAGATCGGCTGGTCGAATCGGGTAAGCTCTTCCTGCAGCTTTTCTACAATAGATGTCGCTTGTTTCTGTGGATAGTGAAAAAGAATATGATCCAGATTATTGACCTTCTCCAGTATCTCCAGCTTAGGACCCTGAACTTTCGCCAATAAATACTCCTGCAATTTATCGTTCAGGCGGGAGCGAAGCGTGTAAAAGGCGGTGGAGTTGATCTCCAGTGCCTGGATGATTTGCTTGTCATCCATCTCGTTTTCCCGGATGTAGTGGAGCAACCGCTGCGACTTCTCTGCCTTGCTTTCTACCAGCATCTGGTCGAACATGGCAAAGTCGTGATCAGACAATTGAAGTATAAGGTCTTTTATATCTAACATGCGAGCACCGGGCTTGGAATGTTACGTAAGATATTCAAATGTAATGATTACTTTTCACTGTTTTGCTACTTTTTTGTCTCACGCTGTGGATAGTGCAAGGCGTAAAAAAGAAGTCCCACACCATTGGCATGGGACTTCTATCCCTAAAAAGCATCAGACATTAGTCATTGCATCCCAATACTATCATGCAGCGGGGGCCGACATGTAGAGGATGGGAATGTTCTGGTCGTGTTGTCGAATATTGTCGTAAAGTGAGTAGCCGGTTTGTTTATTGCGAATGCTGAAATCCATCACGATAAAATCGGGATTCAATTTGCGGGCATTCTCAATAGCTTGTTCGGCTGTTTTGGCTACGGCTGTAATTTGGTAACCAATCTTTGTGAGGTAGTTTCTCAGACGAGTAGCGTCACTGGCGCCACTGTCGACTAGCAGTAGATTTTGCATCATTGGGGTATTTAGTGTACAAAATAATAATTACGCCCTGCTAAAGTAGGATAAGTCAAGCCGGAGGGCAAGGAATAGAGAGGTGTAAATGATACACGTGTAAGAAAAATGTAGAATTTGATGCAAAAAACGCGTAAATGGAGCCATATTCGGTCAAAAAGGACTGCAAAGGCGCGTAAGGAATGGGTGTTTATGGTAAAAATAAACGTGTAAAAAGTACACTTACTCTCCTTTGCGTCTCTCTTCTTCGTTTTCCAGGGCTTCCGCAATCACCTTTTCCCATTCCAACATCGTCTGCGCGCCACCCAAAAGCTCATACAGGTCAATTATTTCCTTGCTGTTGAGCATCAAACTCAGCCGATAGTGCTTCAACTGGATAAGAAACTTCTTGTAATAAATCTGCCGCACATCCTTGATGTAGCCATACAGGCTATTGATCGCTTTGCTCAGGTAGTTGAACTCCGACAGCGTTTGCTCTATGCGCACGTTGCCATAGTTGATCTGCAACTTCTCATCCAACCGTTCAATACGAACCGTACCTTCTTTGGTTTCAAACAAAACTTCCTTCTTCTGCATGGTCGTTTTTCTTACCCGCTTAAATATACAATGACAAACAGGGTTTTACCCAACCCAATGGCGTTCAATTTTTGCCATATTTGTGATTAACAAATCTTAACGTCCTTCCCTGGTGGTAAGGGCTATTTTCGAGCGCGTTCATTGCTTACTAAAATCCATTCATTATGCAAACGTTTTTGACACGTTTATTTATTGCACTGTTGCTGCTGGGGTCGCCAGTGACCAAGGCCGATGAAGGCATGTGGCTGCTGATGAACCTCTACCAGAACTATGAGGAAATGCAGGACATGGGCTTGGAGTTGACACCGGAACAGATTTACAGTGTCAACGAGTCTTCCCTGAAAGATGCCGTGGTTTCCTTACGCTTCTGCACGGCAGAACTGGTATCGCCTGAGGGGCTTATGTTTACCAACCACCACTGTGCCTACAGTGCCATACAAGCCAATAGTTCTGTAGAGCACGACTACCTAACGGATGGATTCTGGGCGGCTTCCAAGGCTGAGGAACTGCCTACCGATATTACCGCCTCCATTCTCATACGGATGGAAGATGTGACGGAGAAAGTCCTGGAAGGGGTGACAGCCGATATGGCGGAAGCTGAGCGCAATGCTTTGATTCGCAAAAACAGCGCGGCCCTGGAAGAATCACTCAAAGGAGATACCGACTATCGCATTGAGATCAAATCCATGTTGAAAGGCAATCAATATGTAGCCTTTGTGTATGAGACTTTTGAAGATGTACGATTGGTAGGAGCACCCCCATCTGCTATTGGCAAGTTTGGTGGCGATGAAGACAACTGGGAGTGGCCCCGCCATACAGGCGACTTTTCTTTGCTTCGCATCTACACGGCACCGGATGGGTCTTCTGCTGCCTACAATGAAGAAAATGTGCCCTACCAACCGCGCCACTTTTTCCCGATCAGCCTGAAGGGAGTAGAAAAAGAGGACTACGCCATGGTAATGGGTTTTCCGGGCCGCACACAACGGTACCTGACCTCACACGGTATTCGGTTAGCGCAGGAAAAATCCAATCCGAGCCGGATCAAGGTCAGAACCGCCCTGCTGGATATCATGAAAGCAGCCATGAATCAGGATGATGCGGTACGCATACAATACGCCTCCAAGTATTCTCGTATGGCCAACTATTGGAAGTATTTCATCGGCCAGAATGAAGGGTTGGCACGCCTGCAAACAGTGGCCAAAAAAGAAAAGCAAGAGGCGGCTTTCCAGCAATGGGCCGAAGCGACACCCGAAAGAAAAGCAGACTATGGTGCGGTGCTTCCTGAGATGGCCAAAGCCTATACCACCATTGCGCAATATGACGACTTTGTGCAACACATCAATGAAGCAGGGCTGGCCAGTGAGGCGATGCAATTGGCCTACCGGTTTTCTGGTCTCGGCACCTTATTGGCCGAAGAGGAAGTGGATGAAGAAAAAGTAAAAGATGCTGTAGCAGGATTACAAAATAGGTTGGATAGTCACTTCAAGGATTACTATGCCCCACTGGATCAACAATTATTTGCGGCCTCTATGCGGCTCTTTTATGCCGGTGTTCCGGCCGATCAAATGCCGGAGAAATTGGTAGACGCACAGCGAAAATACAAGGGCGATTTTCAGAAAATGGCCGACAAGTATTTCAAGAAGTCGATGTTCAATGAAAGAGAGGAGCTGGAAGACTTTCTCAATACCCCCAAACTGAAAAAGCTGGAAAAAGACCCACTGTATGCGTTGGTGACAGATCTAATTATGACCTACCGGTCAAAGATAGCGCCCGCCTATCGCGAAGCCAGGGCAAAGGAACAAGTACTGATGCGAACCTTGGTAAAAGGTATGATGGAGATGCATCCCGACAAAAACTTCTACCCGGATGCCAATAGCTCCATCCGCCTCACCTACGGTACCGTTGGTGGGTACACTCCACGAGATGCGGTTCGCTACCAGCATTACACCACCATTGAAGGCATTATGGAAAAGCGCGATCCCAACGATGCGGAATTTATTGTACCCGATAAGCTGGTGGAATTGTATGAAGCCGGTGACTACGGGCGCTACGGCTGGGAAGGCACCTTGCCGGTAAACTTCATTACCAACAATGACATTACCGGTGGCAACTCCGGCAGCCCTGTTATTGATGGTGAAGGTAATCTGATTGGTATTGCTTTTGACGGCAACTGGGAAGCGATGACAGGCGACCTGGTATTTGACAAGGCGCTAAAAAGATGTATCAATGTCGATATTCGCTACGTGCTCTTCATTATGGATAAATATGCCGGGGCACAAAACCTCTTGGATGAGATGACCATCAACATGTAAGCCTCTTTTTGAGCCATAGATAAAAGGCAGTCTCATACGGGGGGCTGCCTTATTTCATTTACAACAGCACCACTTTTTCCTGCTGTTCCGTTATTACGCCCCAATTGGAGTGAGGGAGTCCCCTCTCCCGAACCAGTGCTTCAATGGTTTCGGCAGCCGCAGGGGCTACGGCCAGCAGCAAGCCACCATTGGTTTGGGGGTCGCATAAGAGGTGGATTTGTTGGGCTGTCATTGTGCTGGCTTTGTGACCATAGCCATTGAAGTTGCGGTAGGTGTTGTCGGGTATGGTGTAGGCCTCTAAATAGGGCTCCAATATTGCCTGGTCGAGCGAGGGAATACGGGCCACATCAAGGGAAGCTGATAGCTGCGCTGCTTCACACAATTCGATAAGATGTCCGAGTAAGCCAAAACCGGTTACATCGGTCATGGCATGCACTCCTTCATGCTGCGCCAGCTCCAGGCCAATGGTATTGAGTTGTTTCATCTGAGCCGTTATCAGCGCAACATCCGCTTGCTTCGCCTGGCCTCGTTTTTGAGCGGTCGATACAATGCCCGTTCCCAACGGCTTCGTCAGGTACAAGCGATCCCCCACTTGTGCGCCACTGTTGGTCTTTAACTGGGTGGTCGAGACAAGTCCGTTCACTGCCAGCCCGAAAAAGGGCTCAGGCGAGTCGATACTGTGTCCGCCTGCCAGTGGAACCTGCGCGGTTTCGCAGGCAGCTTGTCCACCCTTCAGCACCGTGGCGGCTATGTCTGGTGAGAGTTGCTCCACCGGCCAGCCCAGTATAGCCAAGGCCAAAACCGGGCGGCCACCCATCGCATAAATATCGCTCAAGGCATTGGCCGCAGCGATGTACCCAAAGTCGAACGGATCATCCACAATGGGCGTAAAGAAATCCGTGGTGCTGATGAGCGCTTGCCCATGGCCCAAATCGTACACCGCAGCATCATCGCGGGTTTGGTGCCCAACCAATACCTTGGCTGACGGGGCAAGAGGCGGCAGTTCTTTCATGATCTCCTCCAGTACCGCAGGGGCAATTTTGCAGCCACAGCCGGACCCATGGCTATAGGTCGTCAGTCTGATGGGGGCCTCACTCATGGTATTGTCGTTTTAGCTTCTTCCATCAATTGGTTCGCCATATGGTCTATATCCATCTTTGGGAAGGATACCATTTTTATTTTATGCTTGGTGTGCTTGCGCAGGCTGTGCACATAAGCCTTATCGTAATAGTGCAAGGCAATGGCTGCAGCCCGGGTGATGTCACCTCGATCCAATGCCTCCAGCGCCTCTTGCACCTTAGCATCACCGAGTCGCTTTTTGATCTGTTGGAAAGAGGCTTTCAGGGTAGCTACCGGTATTTTTCCATATTGTTCAGCGAGGTATTGCGCACGTTCCTCCTGGGGAAGCTGCATGAACAGCAAAGGGGACTCTCGTTTTAGCTGCATAAACTCATCTGGTAAATACACTTTACCTATCAGGCGGCTTTCATCTTCGATCCAAATAGGTTGTTCAGGGTCAAGTTGGCTTAGCTCTGCATGCAATAGGTTGGCAAATTGCTCCGAGGTAGGCTGCTCACCTATTTGTCCGAAGGCAGAGCCTCTATGGTTGGCTATCTTTTCCAGGTCAATGACCTGTTCCCCCTTTTGTTGCAGGTGATGAAGCAAATCGGTTTTGCCTGACCCGGTGTAGCCGCCCAAAACAATAAATCGCCAGGGGGCCATCAGGTCTTTCAGCACCATTTGCCGGTAGGCTTTGTAGCCACCTCGTAAGGTAAAGCACACGAAGCCTGCCGTAGTAAACAGCCAGGCCATATTGGCACTGCGCATGCCGCCTCTCCAGCAGTGGATATGCAGATCCTGCTCCGCAAACTTTTCGCGTGCTGTCTTGATCCAGTCTGCCATCTTGGGGCCAACAATTTCAAACCCACGATCTATGGCCGCCTCCCGGCTTTCTTGCTTATACAAGGTGCCGATCTCTGCCCGTTCCTCATTGGAAAATAGGGGGAAATTAATAGCACCCGGTATATGTCCCTGCGCAAACTCCGCAGGTGTGCGCACATCCAACAGTACCCCTTTTTTGGCCGACCGAATGAAGTGTTTCGGCCGCAAGGCATTATCCCCCATAGTGCAGATTTATAGCCACCAAGTTACATAGATGTACCAACCTGAGAAGCCGAGGAAAAAAATAACACCCACAACACTCCAAAGTTGCAAACCCAGGCTGGGACGGAAGGCCGATGGTATATGTGACCGGGTGATGAGGACAAAGTTAACGATGGCAAAGAAGGGGGCCGTAAGGAAGGAGAGAATGGTAGCGATGGTCACCATGGTACCCATAGAATCGACCCACAAGCCGAGCAGCAGTAAGGCACCGGTGATCAGTACGCCCGTCAGGCCCGCACGCCAGTGCTTGGGCGAGCCCGGTAGCGAAGGCCACAACAAGCGCAGCGTGTGCTGCAATACACGTGGAATGGCGTCCAATACCGTCAGGGTGGTGCTAAACATAGTGGCCAGGGCCGCTAATCCGATGATCCAGAATATCCAGGGCCCGATGCTCTGGGTGTACAACTGAATCAGTTGCCCGGTGAAGGCGGCACCTGAATTAGCCAGTGCTACGCCCTGCCCATGCATCACCAAGGCACCCAGCGAAAGAAATACCACCGCAATGATCAGGGTGCCCCAATAACCGGTGTTGAAATCCAACAATGTTGACCGGAGATTCTGGCGTTCGGGTAGGGCCTTGTTTTTGGCTTCATTCCATATGGACATCCACACCGAAAGGTCGAGGGGCGATGGCATCCAACCCATCAAGGCCAATAAAAAGCCGATGCCCGCAGGCGTCCAGGTGAAGGACTGCGGGGTGGCCGGCTGGTAACCCTGGCTAAGGGCCGCCACAAAGGCGACCAGCGTAGATATCGTCAAGAGTAAGATGATGACGCGCATAACTCGCTCCAACGACTGAAAAGAGCGGGAAAGCAACAGCCCGGCACACAGTAATAAAATGAGGCCACTCACCAGCCAGGGGGCCAGGGTAAGGCCAAACAAATAGCTGGCAATGCCGGCAGTTACCACCGTTACTGCGGCCAGAATGGTGAAAATGGTGCCCACGGAAAAGAGCAGGAACAACCACAGGGCCCACCTACCGAGTTTGAGGTAGCCGGCCAATAGCGACTCACCCGTAGCAGCTACATAGCGGGGCCCAAATTGGAAAAACGGATATTTCACCAAGTGAATTGCGATGACCACCCACAATAGATCGAAGCCATACAACGCCCCGGCTTTGGTAGATTGTACCAGGTGCGACACTCCGATGGCCGCCCCTGCAAAAAGCAGCCCCGGCCCTAGTTGACGTATGAAAGACCTCGCATTCACCCTACAAAAATAGCCAGTGTAATGGGTTCTGGTTGCTAAAGTGGATGAACGCTGGTAGCGGGTCGACTATTGGAACACTTGATGCTATAATCGAACCGGCAGAATAGCAACGCTCATGCGGTGATTTTGCTAACTTCAGGCCGCAAAATTGAAAACTATGCGATATCTGCTTTTGATGGGTGCTTGGCTGGTCTCCGTAAGCCTTTCGGCTCAACTGCAAATGACGCCTGAACTATTGTGGGACCTCGATCGGGTAAGTGGAGTAGCCCCGAGTCCGGATGGATCGCACGTATTGTATGGCATCACAAGCTACGATGTGCAAGAGAATAAGGGGGACAGAAACCTCTTCCTCATTCCCGCTGAAGGAGGCGACCCCATTCAACTGACAGACCTTACCGGTACTGCTTATGATGAGCAGTGGCGTCCTGATGGCCAAAAAATTGGCTTCATATCCACCCACACCGGGGTGCCGCAGGTCTATGAGGTCAATAAGGATGGCACCGGCCTTCGACAGGTCACCTTTTCACTAGAGGGCATTACCCACTTTGCCTATTCGCCTACTGGCGATAAGGTGTGGTTTACGGCCAAGGTGTCCTATCCGTCCAAGGTGGAAGAATTGTACCCCGACCTGCCGAAAGCCAATGCGCGTATCATTGACGACTTAATGTACCGGCATTGGGATACCTGGGATGATCACGCTCACAGCCATTTGTTTGTGGCGCCCTACACAGAGGGTCGTTTTGGCGAAGGGGTGAATGTTATGGAAGGTGAGCCGTACGATACCCCCTTAGCGCCCTTTGGAGGCGCAGAGCAGATTGCCTGGTCGCCTGATGGCAAAGGGGTGGTCTACACCTGTAAAAAGCTGACCGGTAAGGAATACGCAGAAAGTACCAACTCAGATCTGTATTACTACGATGTAGACAGCCAGACCACCACCAACCTGACAGCCGGAATGGTCGGCTACGATCGTGATCCGGTCTTCTCTCCCTCCGGTGAGTACCTGCTGTGGACAAGTTTGGAGCGAGCCGGATTTGAGAGCGATCGAAAGCGACTTTTCATGCTGGAATGGGCTACGGGTGAGAAGACGGAACTATCGGAGGGGTATGATGGTGACGTATTGCATCCGGTATGGTCGGCCGATGAAAAGACCATCTACTTCATCACGGGAGAGCGCGCTACCTATCAGGTCTATCAACTGGATGTGAAACGGAAAAGGATCAATAATCTGACCAGTGGCACCTACAACTATCGCAATATTGCTTTGCTGAATGATAAGACACTCGTTGGCTCTCGTATGGATATGACACAGCCTACCGAGTTGTTTACCATTGGCCTGCGCAAAGGGCAGGAAAAGCAGCTCACTTTTACCAATGCTAAAATACTAGACCGGTTGCGTAAGCCTAAGGTAGAAAGCCGTTGGATTCCTACCAGTGATGGCCAGCAAATGTTGACATGGGTGATCTATCCGCCCAATTTCGACCCTGCTAAGAAGTACCCTACGTTGCTGTATTGCCAGGGAGGGCCACAAAGTGCAGTGAGTCAGTTTTTTAGTTTTCGCTGGAATTTCCAACTGATGGCATCGCAGGGCTACATAGTAGTAGCGCCCAATCGCAGGGGCTTGCCTTCCTTTGGCCGGGCGTGGAACGACCAGATCAGTGGCGATTGGGGCGGTCAGAATATGAAAGACTATTTGTCGGCCATAGATGCCCTGAAAAAAGAGCCATTTGTAGATGAAGAACGACTTGGAGCAGTAGGCGCCAGCTATGGCGGCTATTCCGTGTATTGGCTGGCGGGCAACCACAATAAGCGCTTCAAGGCCTTTATCGCCCATTGCGGACTCTTTAACCTGGAGAGTTGGTATGGAACTACCGAAGAGCTCTTCTTTGCCAACTGGGATGTGGGCGGCCCCTACTGGGATGTACACCTGCGTAGTAAATATGAGGCCTTTTCTCCGCATCGTTTTGTGCAGAACTGGGATACCCCTATTCTCGTGATACATGGAGAGAAAGACTTCCGTGTGCCGGTAGGAGAAGGCATGCAAGCCTTCCAGGCAGCGCAAATACGAGATGTACCCAGCCGGTTTCTCTATTTCCCGGAAGAGGGGCACTGGGTGTTGCGCCCACAGAATGGTATTCTCTGGCACCGCGTCTTTTTCGATTGGCTCGATCAGCACCTGAAGAAGTGACCTTGACAAAAGCTGCTTCTTCCTTTTTATTTGTAGCAACAGCGGTAAGTTTTAACCCCTTGTCGTTGTCGATTAACCGAGACAAAACGCCCATTGAAAGAGAATGAAGGACAACCGATTTACTGAGCGACTAAATTTCGGGCATGAAAAAGCTAATGGAAGCCTACCCGCTGGAAATAGAAGAGCGGCAATTGGATGCAGGGGAAATGATCAAATTGCGATTAGAGATGGTGTTTCAATCCATCAGCCGACATCGAAGGGTGGTGCGGCTACCAAGAGAAGAAAGACTACAGCTCTTGCGAGAGCTAAATGGTAGTAGAAAACAATAATTTTTCAGCTGTTTTCAAAAACCCTGGCCCTGTTGTCAGGGTTTTTTAATGGTATTTTATCAAATGGTTAAGCCGGCAACTGCCGTTACGATAACCATTAATTTTACGGTAAAAGCATACGCATGGATATCTCGCGCAGACGATTTTTATCCTTCATGGGAAGAGGGGCTGCCCTCGCCACCTTGGCGCCATCCGCTGTTTTGGCAGCCTGCTCCGGAAACGCTGAAGCCGCTGCCTTTCAACTGAAGCCGGTATCGCCTTCCTTGGAAGATGACTTGCAATTAGCCGAAGGTTTTACCTATCAAAACCTCATCAGCCGAGGTATGCCGATTAATGAAGATGGCAGCCTCACCTTTGGCGATAACAACGATTATCTGGCCTTGATCCCGGATGCGGATGATCCCAACAAAGGCATGTTGTGGGTCAATCACGAGGCGCTTACACCGCTCCTGATTTCCGGTTTTGATTATCAGGGCGAAAAGACCAAGGCGCAAATTGAGGCAGAGATGCCCTATGTGGGCGGTTCAATATTGCGGGTAGAGAAGAATAGTGATGGGCAGTGGACCGTCATCAAAGGTGATCCGCGCAATAAAAGATTGGACGGCTGGAGCGAGATACCCTTTACCGGAAACACTTCCATTGCTGGCAGCACTACTGCGATAGGTACCTTCGGAAATTGCGCGGGCGGTGTCACACCTTGGGGCAACATTCTAACCTGTGAGGAGAACACACGCGACTACTATGGGGATGTGATATTTGACGACTCCGGTAACCGTTCCATTGACCACGAACCTGCCTTTTATCAGTGGTTTCGACATACACAACGACCGCCAGAGCACTATGGGTGGGTAGTAGAGGTTAACCTGCAGACCG
This sequence comes from uncultured Bacteroidota bacterium, assembly GCA_913062655.1. GTDB lineage: Bacteria > Bacteroidota > Bacteroidia > Chitinophagales > S012-47 > CAJXXO01. The sequence continues at coordinate 16,687 of CAJXXO010000020.1, forward strand.
GAGAGGCGGAAAAGCACGTCAGCATGGGCCGATTTGCACATGAATGTGCCACTGTAAAGGAACTGGATGACAAGCGATGTGTGGTCTATACCGGAGATGATGATGAGGATGAGCACTTGTACAAGTTCATTGGCGATACACCGGGCAGTTTGCATACCGGCAAGCTCTACGTGGCTAACCTCGAAAAAGGCGCCTGGGTATCCCTAATGCTCGAAGATCAGCCGGTCCTCCGTGAGCATTTCAAAGACCAGGTGGAGGTGATGGTACGATGTCGCGAAGCGGCCAAACTGGTAGGTGCCACACCACTCGACCGACCGGAAGATATTGAGATCGATCCGGTGACAGGTGCCGTATTGGTGACCTTGACCAACAATAAGCCGAAAGGCAATTACCACGGCTCCATCCTGCGACTGGTAGAAGAGGATGGAAACTACGAATCAATGGCCTTTTCAGCAGAGACCTTCCTGGCCGGTGGAGAGGAGAGTGGCTTTTCTTGTCCTGATAATATGGCCTTTGATAGCAAAGGAAACCTATGGTTGACTTGCGATATCTCCGGGGGCTCCATTGGCGAGGCGCCCTACCAGTCATTTGGGAATAACGGGCTCTACTATATTCCCATGAGTGGCCCTGATGCGGGGAAGGTCATCCAGATCGCCTCTGCACCTAACAATGCTGAATTTACCGGTCCGTACTTCTCGCCCGATGGCAAAGAGCTCTTTCTTTCTGTACAACATCCGGGTGAAAAGTCGAAGTCGAAAGATGAATTCACCAGTCACTGGCCGGAAGGCGGTAGCGCAGAGCCAAAGTCTTCTGTTGTTGTCATCGGTGGGCCGGCTATGGAGGCGCTAATGGCCTAAGTCCAGCTCGTCAGAATGATGGCTGCTAGCACGAAGCCCACCAAATGATAGCCGGCATCGACCAGCAATATCGTCATGGAGGTATTGGCGTACAACTTATTGACCAGTTTGGGTAGAAACATAAAGCCCACGGCAGCCGCAACTGCTATTTTGATGCCACGCACCATATCGGCCGGCACCAGGTGGGTCACAAACAAAGCCATGATCCAACAGATGACAAAGAAGCCGACAAAGGAAAGGATCATCGATTGTCCCATCTTTTTCCGGGCCTCCTCGGATGGCTGTACAATGTTGCCCCAAACCTTGCCAAATAAAATGGGGGAATACCAGAGCGCGCCAATGATCCAATAGGCTACCGCACTGACAAGAATAGCGAGATAATTGAGGTCTTGTAGATAAGAGAAATCCATGGTTTAGGTTTTTAGTTAACCCAAAATACGATTTTCTCTAAACTGTTAGTCTTTTGACCGTCAGCTATTTGCGGATTTTCTG
>CAJXXO010000021.1 GCA_913062655.1 uncultured Bacteroidota bacterium
AAACCAAGCTGAAGCCCATGATATTGAAAGATATTGCCGAGAAGATCGACATGGATATCAGTACCATATCTCGTGTAGCAAATAGTAAATATGTACTGACAGAATTTGGCACCTATCCCTTGAAGTATTTTTTCAGTGAATCGCTGACAACGGAGACGGGTGAGGAGGTAAGCACCCGTGAGGTGAAAAAGATATTGCAAAACCTGATTGAGAAGGAAGATAAACGCAAGCCGCTGAGCGATCAGAAACTGATGGAACACCTTAAGGAAAAAGGATACAATATTGCCCGAAGGACAGTGGCAAAATACCGCGAACAATTGAACATTCCTGTGGCACGTTTACGAAAGGAGTTGTAGTATGATGAGGCTAGCCCACGTTCTATCTTTTCTATTCCATCCCCTGTTTATCCCTACCTATGTGCTGGTGGTGGCCATTTTGGCCAATCCTTCTACCTTTCAGTTTATCGACAACGATCCGGGTATCATGCTGATTACGGTAGTGGTGAATACCGTGTTGCTACCCGCTGCGGCTATTGGCATCATGAAGCCCCTGGGCTTTATCAAATCTTTTCAAATGAAGGAACGCACGGACCGGATCATCCCTTTCGTGGCGGGCCTTTTCTTTTACATCTGGACGGTGGTGGTGTTTGTAAACCAAGGTACGAGTCCGGTATTGTTTACGGCCCCATTGGCCGGCACCCTCGCATCGCTGATATTGGCCTTTCTCATCAATGTGTTGTTCATTAAGATCAGCCTGCATGCCGTGGCTATGGGGGTGGCGGTTAGCTATTTTATCGCTATGGTGCCGGTAGCAGAGAAAAATTTATTGCCCTTTGTCATTATCACTATTTTGGTAGCCGGTTTGGTCGGTACGGCCCGGCTATTGCTGCGCGCCCACGATCATGACGAAATCTATCTTGGTTATCTGATCGGTATGGTGGGGCAAATGGTTGCCCTCCACCTGCTGCTGTAAAACCCAATACCTATGTACAACACTTTACTGCTTGAGATAAGTGATCATGTAGCTACCCTGACGCTCAATCGTCCAGACTCCTACAATGCTATCAATGATGAAATCAGCTATGAGTTGCAAGACGCCTGGAAGCAACTGAAGCGCAATGATGAGGTCCGCGTAGTGGTGCTGACGGGAGCGGGCAAGGCTTTTTGCAGTGGGCAAGACCTGAAGGCGATAAAGGATTCAAAAGACCGCAACTTAGCCGAATCCCTCCACAAAAGATACAACCCCATCATAAAGGCGATGCGTGGCCTGCCAAAGCCCATTGTATGTAAACTGAATGGCGTGGCTGCAGGGGCCGGTTGCTCACTGGCATTGGCCAGCGACTTGATCGTAGCCTCAGCAAGAGCGAGTTTGATAGAAGTTTTTGTCAATGTGGGGTTGGTTTTGGATAGTGGTTCTTCCTATTTCTTGCCTCGTTTGGTAGGCAGTACAAAAGCCTTTGAACTCGCTACTATGGGCAGCAAGGTAAAGGCGGAAGAAGCGCTGGCCCTGGGTATGGTCAATAAGGTAGTGCCCCCGGAAGAACTGGATGAGGCGGTGCAGGCTTACACCGATTATTACAAGCAAGCACCGACAAAGGCTATTGGTTTGATGAAGCAAATGTTGAACAAGTCCTTCCACAGTGATTTGCCCACTATGCTGGAGTACGAAGCCTATTGCCAGGAAATTGCGGGCAACAGCGCGGACTACAAAGAGGGTGTTGCGGCATTTAATGAAAAACGGAAGCCAAACTTTACAGGTCAGTAGCGCCCTTTGCCGTAAGCATTTTCAGCTCCTGGATGGCGGCAGAAAAACCCTGCTGGAAAGTTTCCAGTTTGGCAGGTGCTTCAGCGGTATTCTCCTCATGTCGTAAATCTTCCGTCAATTCTTTTGTAAGGTCAATAATGTTGACCATACCTAGCAGCTCAATGTTGGGCTTCAGGCGGTGCATGAGCCGAAACAGCCCCTTCCAATCGTTTACTGTCAGGTAGGTTTGTACATCTATGAGCACCTCTTTTTCCTGCTCTACCATGGATCGAATGAGCTTTTTCTCCAGCTTCTTATTGCCTCTGGAGAATGCTTTTAAATAACTCAGGTCGATATGCTGCAGGCTGGGTTTCTCCGTTGGTGCTGCCTCCTCGTCCCCGGTGGGCTGCAGCTTGATGCGCTCTACCTTTTTCTGCAACCCGGCTTGTATCAGCTTGACGAGCAATTGGTAAGGATGGAAAGGTTTTGACACATAGTCGTTCATCCCGGCATTCAGGCAGCGCTGCTCATCCTCGGCCAGGGCATAAGCCGTTAAAGCAATGATAGGTATGTTTTGATATCCGGCTTTCGATTGGCGGATCAACCTGGTGGCATCAATACCACCCATCTTTGGCATTTGAATATCCATGAGGATGAGGTCATATGAGTTTGTCTGCAACGCCTCTACAACAGCCTCCCCATTGTCCACTAACGTGAAAGGAATCTTCCAGTTGTTCAGGTTTTCCTCTATCAGCAGTTGGTTGATGTGATTGTCTTCGGCCACTAGCACCTGAAGTTGAGATAGCGCGGTTCCATGTTGTTGGAGCAAGCGACTGATCTTTTGATCGTCTGCTATGTCTAAAGTCAATTGAATCTGAAACCGGCTCCCGTCTCCGGGGGTGCTGTCCAATGAGATGGTGCCTCCCATCTGATCTACGATTTGTTTTACAATGGACAGCCCGATACCTGTGCCGGAGGTAAGGTGATCGGTAAATCGTTCGGCCCGGTAAAATCGTTCGAAAATGCGTTCATGCTCTTCGGGAGGTATGCCTGTGCCTGTATCCTCCACCTCTAGCATTACTTGCACTTGTTCCGCTGTGCGGTTCAGCTCATGAAGTCTCACATAGATGTCACCATTTCGGGTAAACTTGATGGCATTGGAGGTGAGGTGTTTTACCAATTGACCTATCCGGAGGGGGTCGCCTGACAGTTTGTAGGGCAGAGCCGGGTCCACCTCAATGTGCAGTGTATTCCGTTGTCGTTCTAACTCATTGTTGAATATGCTACAGAAATTATGGATGCTTCGGGATACATTGAAGACGCGTTTGTTGATCTTCAGCTTTGTGCCTTGAATACGGGAGAAGTCAAGCAGGTCTTCTAAAAGCACCAGTAGGTTGTCGGCTGCATTTTGGATCGACTCCAGGTAGTAGCGGTCACTTGTAGATAGGTCAGGGCTTTCACTTAGCAAGTTCACAAAGCCCATAATGCCATTCATTGGGGTCAGCATTTCGTGGCTCAGCGAAGACATGAACTGCTCTTTGGCTTGATTGGCGATCTCGGCAACCTCTTTGGCCTGGGTCAGTTCGGCTTCCTTCTGCTTGCGGCTTGTAACGTCTATATGCAGCCCTAATGAACCGATAAGTTCGTGGCGGTTATTATAGAGGGGTGTTCCACTGATTTGCACCCATATGATGTCCCCATTCTTTTTTCGCAGCGGCATTTCATACACAGAGGATTTGCCGGCATGGCGCTCTTTTACCTGTTCATCGAACAATGCTTTTCGCTCCCGCATCTGGGGGCTGTCGAATACTTCAAAGGGGTCGCGGCCCATCAACTCTTCGGCCGTGTAGCCGGTGAGGGTGCAGAACTTGTCAAAGGCTTTGGTGATCAACCCTTGATTGTCTACCTCCAATATACCAACGTCAAGGTTTTCTAGTACACGCTGGTATTTGCGCTCACTTTGCTGGCGGAGTTGTTCTTGCTTGATCAACTGTGAAATGTCCCGGTATACCCACAAATGACCGCGCGGTTTACCCTTCGATGAAAGAGGCCGGTAATCTCGATCCAACACCTGGCCAGAGGTCATGTGTAAGCGGTCGTTGCGGACCTCCCTGCCTTGCCGGAGTACCTCGTGGATGCGTTCAATGAAGGCATCGGGTTCGATAAAAAGTGTTTTGGCCTGTTGCAGAGATTGCTCGCAGTCCCAGCCTACCAGCTCCTTGGGGGGTAATGGGATAGAAAACAGGTCACAGAAGGCCTGATTGACATAGGAAATGTTACGATTGGCATCCTCCAGCAATACGGCATCGCGCATCAGGTCAAGCAATGACTCTAGTTGCAATTCCGTAAGCAGCTCATGGGCCATGCGAGTAGAGAAGTCGGGCAGTAACTCTTCGATGGCTGTGCGGTGAGGCTGGAGCCATGCTTCCTGTGGCAGGCAACCGTACGTATCCGTATCGATTAGCAGCCAGTGGTAGGTAAGGTCGGAAGGTAGCGCAAAGGCTTCGGCCACTGCTTGGGGTAAGTATTCACCTGGACCGGTCAGTTCGGTGGGCGGAATAGTAATGGAGCGTCCATCAGGGTGGGTCCACAGGGCCTGTTGCGCCTGTTGGTTGAGCAATAGGGCAGGCGCAGTCGTAGGACATTGCAACCACCACTTGGCCAGGGCCCCTGAAGAATGGGCTTTTCGCCCTTGGTAGAGCCAATAATAGAGTTGCCCTTCTTGTGGGGTGAGCTCCATATCGCTATTTCAGCGTATTCAACCTTTCGTACAATTCCTCTCGATACGATTTACTGATGGGGATAGAATGACGGTCAATCTCAATGATATGATCCGCGATGCGGTCAATCTTATCTAATCGCACAATGTAGGAGCGATGGACACGCATGAACTTCTCAGCCGGCAGCTTATCGCTGATGTTTTTCATGGTGTAAAGAATCGCATGTTCCTTTTGGGGCGTGACAATCTTCACGTAATCACTAAGGGCATTGATAAATTGAATAGAATCCGTAGGTATTTTTACCAGTTGGTTGCCATCTTTTACAAACATGTCGTAGTCACCCGTTTTTGCTGCATCGGTGGGCACCTCTTTATGCCGTTCCAGCGCCTTGTTGACCGCTTTCAAAAAACGGGGAAATGGAATGGGTTTTTTGAGAAAGTCGGTAACGTCAAACTCAAATGCGTCCAACGCATACTTTTGATGGGCCGTTACCAGAATAACCTGTGGTTTATGGGTGAGGGTGGACAGCAAATCCAGGCCGCTCATGTTGGGCATTTCTACATCCAGAAAGAGTAAGTCTACCTTGTCTTTTTGCAGCACGTGGAGTGCTTTCGTGGCATCCTCGCAGCTTTCTACCAGTTCCAGCTCGGCTACATCAGCTACATAACTCTCCAGCAGGTGCCGTTGCATTTCGTCATCGTCCACTATAATACAGCGCATAGGATCTAGGTTGTTGGTGGTAAAAATACGAAAGATTAACCCTTGCTACTCTCGCCCCTGAAATGGTCGCCCTTATCCTTGAACAAAACATTAAAGGTGGTCAGGCTCCCATAGATACGGGTGATGTATTGCTGGAGTTGCACTTTTTCGGCATCATCCAGCTTATCCTGTTTGTTGATCTGTTGTTCCAGCACCCGTAGTCGATCACGTACCATCACGATCTTGTGAAAGAAATTATCGATGGGAATTTCCTTTTTCGACAGGCTTTCATCCCTTGGTGCAAGGATCAGCTTGCCGCCCTTGTACCGCTCTGCTATAGTGACGGTTGGCGTGAAATCGGCAAAGCGCTGCAACACCCCGGCTAAGGCACTCTCTACATCGTCTAATGTCAGTGCATCATCCGGGCGAGGTACGGCTTTTGTTATTTCAAATCCATCGTACTCGATGGAAAATTCCTTATCGCCATGCTGGCGGAAAAATACCGTTACACTGTCAAGGCTCACCTCACTAACAATACCATCTCCATATCTGTCATGGCGCACTCTGGCACCAATACCTAACTCTTTTGTTGTCATAGGTGTCTTTTTATCCATTCCCAAAACTACTGAAGCGGAGGCATTTCACCGACTATCGTACCACGGCTACTACTCCTTTTTTATACTTTAATTCCGGGGAAGAAATGTCGCGGTAGGCGATCAGGTAGGTGTATACATCATTCATCACTTTTTCACCCTGATAGGTGCCATCCCATCCTACATCCATGGAGTTGGATTCGAATAGTTTTTCGCCCCAGCGGTTGAAAACCATCATCCGAAATTCTACAATGCCAATTCCTTTAGCGCGAAAGGTTTCATGCAAGCCATCTCCGTTAGGGGTAAAGGCATTGGGCACAAATAAGGTCTGTGCCGGCTCCACACATAGCGGTATGAATGCACTGTCCTGGCAGCCACCATCATTTTCCAAATACAGCGCAATAACATACTGGCCGGTATCGGCATAGGTATGTTGCACATTGTCTCCAGTTGAAAAGGCCCGCTGCGTGCCATCGCCAAAGTCCCAATAGCCTTTGGTGGCGCCCACACTGTTGTCGATGATGCGAATGGAAGGGTCCAAATAATCAATGCAATCTACATTTGGGCTTAGCGCAAATCGGGCGTTGATGAAATCGTATCCGTTGATACGCGTATCTACCACACGAGCGCAACCCGTCACATTATCTGTCACGGTAACTTGATATGCGCCACCCAGGTCAAATAGGGTATCCGTTGATTGTACAGGCGAAGTGGACCATCGATAGCCATAATCTTTAGCCGGTGGAGCCAATAGGGCCACCCAACCGGTGTCGCCATAGCATACCTTGGGGCCTGAGCGGGTGGTGACGGTGATCTCAGGGTGTACAAACACCTCCACACTGCCGATAGCCGGGTCGCTGCAACCATCGGTAACCGTTACCTGGTAGGTCGTAGTAGCAGTAGGGTTGACCGACTGGCTGGCTTGTGGCGGCAAGCCCTGACTCCATTGGTAGCTGAAGATACCGGTACTTCCACCGGAAGCTTGCACCGCAAACTGGCTGAAGTCGCCATAGCATATAGAATCCGTAGCGAAAGGAAGGGCAATACTTATGGGCGCTCCCACTTCAACCGTTACAGAATCGGCTACGGCACAATTACCGGTGCCGAAGTTATACCGTAATACATGAAGGCCGGTGCCAGCCTGTGCCGGGTTAAACTGCGAGCCGACCACCCCCGGGCCACTCCACTGTCCACCGGTAGGCTGTGCTTGCAGATCAATCGAAGTGTCTTTATAGCAGAAGAAAGCCCCCGGGTCGGTGAGTTGTAACGTGACCAGTGGATCCACAGTGACGGTCATAGTGTCTGTGCAACCTATAAAATGGGTATATACCACATCGAAATTCCCCAAGCCGGTTTGTTGCGGGTCAAAAGTGCCTTGACTACCGTTGGTAATGCCGGTGCCGGACCAGCTACCACCCGGATATGCGCTTGTCAGATTGAATGAAAGGCTGGTTTCGCAAACGGTAGTATCGCCTTGTGTGGCAGGTATGGGGTATACCACCATCACCATACTGTCTACACAGGTGTTGGCCTCATACACCAACGTATGTGTGCCCGGTCCTGCGACCAATGGGTTGAAACGTCCGGGGAAATCAGGGTCAATAATGCCGGGTCCACTCCACTGCCCATTGCCGGGCGTACGTCTTACGCCTTGCCAATTCAAAAAGAGAACAGAATCTTCCAGGCAAAACCATAAGGTGTCCGTGTAAATCCTGGTTGCTCTAACAAAGGCTCGCATGGTATCGGTGCAATCACCAAAGTGATAGACAAGGTCGGTTGTGAAATTATTGCCATTGTTATCGTTGGCGTCAAAGGTGCCGGCCACACTATCCACAATGCCGCGACCGCTCCAGTAGCCTCCGGCAGGAGTCGCATTCGGAAGAGGGATAATACCTTCGTCCGGACAGGCCACCCAGCTATTGGGTACATTGATACTTTGGATGTACAAGTCGAGATTGGCGGTACAACCGTTTAGCGTGTAGGTCAACGTGTATTGCCCCGTGCCTAGTTGGTTAGGGTTGATCTCACCCGTCACTGGGTCTATACCGGGTACGCCACTCCACCGGCCGCCAAAGGGAGAAGCAGGTGGAAAATAGCTGCCAATGCTGGTGCACGTAGTGTCAGCCGAAGGCACATTGAGGTTGGCGACATGAATATTCTTGGTGTGGGTGCAACCGTTAGGGGCATTGTAAGTAACGGGGTAAACGCCAGGCGTAGTGGGGTTGAACTGACCATTTGCTGCGATGCCACTCCCTGTCCACGTGCCTCCGGCAGGGAATCCACCGGAAACGGTAAATGGAGCAGTGCCCGGACAAGCCGCATCATCGGGGCCAGCATACACCAATTGTACGGTAATGAGAGCGGTATCTGCACAGTCATTCCTCCAATACAGCACTTCGTGTGTGCCTACGCCTGCTGAATCGGGATGAAAGGTGCCTGCGCCTCCATTGATAATGCCGGGGCCGGTCCACCAGCCACCAGATGGATTGCCTGATAGGTTGGTCGCGCCACTAAACAAACAAAGCGTTCTATCCGGGCCGGCATTGGGTTTGGGTACCACCACGATGCGTTGGGTAGCCGCAGCCGCAGGTGACGGCCCAGCATCGGTGACGGTCACTGAATAGGTGGTAGTAGAAAGCGGGCAAACGGTATGCGGACCCGCTGAATTGGGCAGTGCAGGGCTCCAATTGTACTGATAAGTACCTGCCTGTCCGCCAGAAACACGGGCTTCCAGTTGGGCGCAGTCGCCTTGGCATATAGTATCTGGTGTAGCGTCAAGGGTAACCTGTAACGGGCAATCGGTTACTTGAAAGTCGTAGTCTAGCTGAAAACGCCAAATCGAATCGCACTCATCGCGGTAATTATAGAGGAATTGTAAAGTGTGCAGTCCGTTATCCGAGAAGCCGGGATTCAACACCACAGAAAAGGTATTGGTCATGCCGTTATTGCAATTTACCGGATTGATCTGCGCTATACCCGGCCCGCCCGGTCCACTAATTGAACTGCCGGCTGGATACAGCGAGTCACACGGTATAGATTGGTCGAGGGTGAATTGAAAGGTATTGGAGAAACAACTGACGTTATTGACACCTGTAATTACAGGGGGTACAGGTGGTTGTAGATCAATGCGCCAATCTGCCGACCATCCATCGCAACTGCGATTGGCATCTGACTTGAAGTGGATGGTCATACAACCGGAGTTGGCCACCACCGTACCTGGCGAAGTGTTGCCATCATATGTGCCTATCAGTGTGGAATTGGTGTCGGGCCCATCAAAAATGCGGAGTACATCGAAGACAGCTTCGGTACAAAAGACCCCGGTAAAATTGAGACGTATGGTGGCGGCATTGGGCGGGCAAATGCGAAAGGTCAGGTTTTCATTGTGGTCGTAATGGCCTGCTGTTTGTCCGGCTTCGCTATCGGTTAGCGTACCCTTGCAGTCGGTAACGGTCTGATTGGCCATTGTATAAGTGGGCGGTTGTGCCCAACTCATCAAACTGCACAACAGTGCGATACACACTATACCTATCCCCCGTACCAACATATGGCTATTTTGTTATTGTAATCGTTGGTGTTACTACTTCGTTACTCCAATTTCCTGCCCGGTCTTTGATCGCTATGGTGTAAGTAGTGGTCTCTTGGTTGCCATTGCCCAATAAGAAAGCACCTGAGATCTGAAAACGGAGGGTGCCCTCAATCGCCAGGCTTTCATCTACCGGGGCCAGGGGCTGCACAAAATACCAGTCTGGCGCAGTAAGCCTGGCGTCTTGCACCCGCAAAGAGAGTGAATCGGGATGTACGTGTCCCAGGTCCCCATCACCATCCTGATAGGCCAGATTTACGATGAGCGAATCAGTAAACTGCTGTATGGTAGTGGGTGCCACCGATTCGATGCGTATCTCAGGTGTGGATGAGAATACCTCTGGCTCTTGCTTTTTGCAAGCCGTTAGCAGTATGCTGATTCCTATAACGGTGATGAAAAATCTCATATCAATTCAATCGAAAAATACGCTTTGATGTAGTCGAAGCTGCCTGATTCAGGAATCTCAGTGGGGGCGTGTTGGGGGTCTTGTACGTACACCCGGAAAAAAACAAGCGTGCCCACGCCACCAAATTGATTTGGTTGACTCAGGGTATAGTGGTGATGGTAATTTACCGGATCACCAAAATAACCTTCTTCATTGAGGGGGGCGCCACTCACACTGAGATTACCCTCCATACCATTGCTGAAATCGTCCCGGATCAGGGAAAACTTGATTTTATTGTAGGTCAATTGTGTTGGGGCGGTGGAATCATCGCTTACGGCTACCCAAATCTCCAGACTTTGTGTGCCTGCTGGTACGCGAAGTGCACCATTACCCGGATTGCGGTCAACCGGGGTGCTGCTGCCATCTGCAAAACCCACTACCCCTAACATTTTTGGCTCCTGATTGCCTTTTGTTGGGGCATTGCCAAACATGTCGCGGGCACCGGCATCGATCCAGTTGCGAATGTTTTGAATGTATTCTTCCTTTTTATCAGGCCAGTCGCTACCCGGATCTACGGATAGCGGCATAATACCGGAAAAGCCATCTATGTCATTGATCAATCTTTCAATCAGCACAGATCGATCGGCATGGCCTGGATCTACGCGATAGGTAAAGTCGCCATTGGCATTATTTTTAATCACCGGCTGGTAGACTAAGGTGTTGTACGCCCCTTCAATTGTGCGGAAATCGGGCTCGAAAGTGCCATCGTGACAGCCGGAGTTGGCACAGGTCGGTTGGAATACCTGGTAATGAATACCGGCAAAGCTGTTGGGGTCCAGCGCCACTGCCAGCCCTGTGTCAACCGGAGCCTGATGGGCCGGATCGTCAAAGGGGTTGGGTGGCAACTCCTTGGTACAACTGCCCGCCAATAATGCCGCGAGGCCGAGTATGGAAAATAGTATCGTTCGCATCAGATTCGATCAAATAGTGAAAGCGCATCGCTGCTGAGTAGACCGCTGTTCATCACGTCATCCTTGAAGCCCAGCACCTCTGCTATTGTTGGCACACCGTCCATCGTGGTACCGATTGGGTTGGTCGGGCTCCCTATGCGCAAGCCAGCTTGTACATTAGGCCCGGCCATCATAGCAAATACTCTTCTCGAATTGGCGTCTGAATGGTCGTAGGCATACCAATCGTTCTCATCAAGAATAGGATTAGGATTGTCGTTTCTACCATGCTCAGGTATGGCGATCAATACCGTATTATTCTGCATGCCCGGAGTGGATTGTATCACATTCCAGATGTGTGCCAGCCCATGATCGGCCCGGTGCAGATTGCGGAGGTAGCCGGTAAAATTACTGTGGCAGCCATCCACATCATTAAGGTTGACCACCGTTAGGGTAGGCTTGAAATGTGTCATGACCTCGCAGGCATAGCCGATGGTTTGCAAATCACTGTTGTCTGTAACCGGTGGCATATTCAATTGCCCGTTCTGTTTCTTCTGAAAGATGTCTTTCATGAAGTTGCGGATATCCTCGCGTTCCTCTTCAGTATTTTGAATGCCATAGTCCAATAAGCTTCCACCGCTGGCACTGAAAGAGTTATCGAGGAAATATTTCATCTTATACATGGGTGACAGCTCCTCTTCCGGGTGATATACCTTGGCGTTGGAGAGGTGGTCTTCCCCTTGGGTGCCGAAGGTGATACGGGGGGCAAAGAAGTTGCCCCCGTATGCGGAGCCATAGTTTTCGTTTATGCTATAATTCAATAAGGGCACAGAGTTGCCAATACCATTGCCAACAAACCAGACCTTGGTGGCCGGTACACCTAAGTGTCTGCGGGTGTACTCAAAAATGGTGGGAAATACCGGCTTTTGTTTTAATCCCTGCGTAAAGGCCGTGTTACCGGTAACGAGCGAGTTTAGGCCCGCATAGTGTCCTACTCGAGTGGCCTCCACTTCGGCAAAGAGGGTGCCTATATCTTCAAAGGTGTCATTACCGGGTAGCAGCTTCGGTATGGGTACACTACCCCTGGGCCCAACTGCCGGGTCAGTACCATAGACTTGTTTGACCTGTGGTTGCTGACCATTGAGCAAATTGACGAGAATGTTACCTTCAATATTATTTAGACCCTGGCTATCGGCCAGGTAGCGTTGCAGGATAGATTCTTGCTGGCGAACGCCTCCGGCAAAGAGCACAAATACAACATGCTCAGCCAATTGATTGCCTGAAGCGGCAAAGAGACGACCACTGGGCAAAATGTAGGGTACGGTAATGGCTCCAGCTGCTGCCAACCCTGTTTTACGTAAAAATTGTCTCCTTTTCATAACGTTCCCCCTTTAGTAATACAAGTATTCGTTGCTCAAGGCAAAGGCAAAAAAGACCATCTCTGTGCTGAGGTCAGGATGGGATTCAATGAAATTGGTGAACCAGGTCAGCTCTGCCTGTGTGGGTTCTCGCACTAAAAACCGTTCGTAAGTATCGTGGATAAAGCCAGGTATATCCGCCCGCATCAGGCTATCAGGGGGCAATTTTACATCCGGCCTGTTCATTAGGTTACTGATTACCACTTCATGTGCCAGATCTTTGTCTCCAATAGAAAAAATAACATCGGTAACGTCCAACAATTCATTGGCCGATAATGCTTTTTGAAAGAGGTTGGCATAGAGGATAGAAATGTATTGTTCCTCCGACTTTAGTTTGGACTTATCCGCATTGGGAGGGGCTACAGTTTCCGGATTGACCTGATAGACCACCGGTTTTTCGCAGGCGGTCAACACTGCGAGTAAGCCCAGCCCGAATAGTATTTTAGTTAAAGTTGGCATACTCATCACTTGTTACGATGTGTCGTTGTACGTCTTGAAAATCCTTGTCGTAATAAAAGGTCTGCATCAGTTGTACCACCTCATCGGTCTCCGGATTGCGCGATAGCAGGGTCTGATAGGCCCAAATAATGAGGCCTTCATGAAATTCACGGGTTTGGGTGACCACCTGAATGTAGTCTTCCTTGTTTTGAGCCGGAAGGCCAAAGAGGGTAGAAGAGGTGTTGTATTCTATAATATCGAATGCGACATCAAACTCTGCCTGTGTAGGGAAACGGAAGTAGAGATCATCAAAGGTAGCGTTGATGAAATTGAAGGTGTTCATGTTGATGAAGTCGTAAAAATAATTGTCGATCATCCGGGCATGCATCTCTTGCAAGTCAATGGAGTCGCTTCTGTATGCCCGCTCTGATCGAAGGATGGCTTTCAGCTTATCCATAGCCAACTGTTTCTCCGCCATGCCGATGGTGTTGCCATTGATAGAGTCTTTGATGTAGCCATTGTAGTAGATGCCAATCTGACCATTGATCTCACTATTGGAGGCGCCCTCGATCAACCGGGCTTTGGCCATCTCGTAGAGCCGTTTGTAATAGGCGATGTGGTAAGAAGAGTCGCCCTCAACCCAGGCCGTGTCCGTTTGTAGACGGACTACGATTTCGGTACGGGCCTCTTGTGAAAGCTCGTTTTCGCGCAGGAAGGCCACGTCACGTTCCATTTCTTTGTCCAATGGTTCACGGCCCAGCAGGTCGATGTATAGCCGGTTGATGTAGTTTTTTACCAGCAAGGTAGGTACATCACCGTAATAGGGCGCATGGTTGTCCGCCACAATTGTAGGGTCTTTTTTACACGAAAAAAGACTGGCACTGAGCAGTGCGATGAGGATGATAGCGCTATACTTCATGCTGTGTGGGGTGAACAGCTAATAAATATCGTAAAAAAAAGACTGACCATCAATGGTTTGACGGTCAGTCTATACTATACGGTGGTTTTTTAAATAGGTTATCAGCGGTCCAACAGCCGGCCGCCATTTCGCTCTCTGCGTTTTTTGAGCTCATTGAGCAGGAGCAATTTAAACCGTTGCTCTGCCATGTGCAGGCGCCCTACCTTCCTTACCGGTAGGATGGCCAGGAAGCGTTCGTGGTAGCTTCGTTTCAGGTCCAATTCTTGTTGTTCGAGCGCAAACATCTTCTCCATGGCCTTTTCTATTTGGTTATCCGATAGGTTATTCATGGCCTGTGGACCTTTAGGAACAGACGCGTCTCGCTCTTGCCGAATTTGCTCCAGTTTCTCCCGAAATTCATTGTATACCGGCCAGAACTGTTGCGCCTCCTCAGGCGATAGGTCCAGCTCCTTGGTGATAAAGCTGATGCGCAAGGCATCTACTCGCTCCTTAGCAGGTTGTGCATATCCCTGCAGGCTTACCAGCAACAGCAGGGCAGATAGTAATAATAGTCTCATCACAATAAGTCTTCAAGTTCTTGAACATCCATTTCTTCCAGCACCCAATCTTCAAGTTGATCGGTTTGGGTGCTATCCATTAACAAAGTCGTTTCCTGATCGGTCAGCTCCATCAACTCTTCTGCTTCCCATTCCTCCACATGGTCACTCAAGTAAGCGGTTAGCTCAGTGGAGGAGAGGGATTCCCACGCAAGTGTGGTATTTTGCGTGTCTGGTTGCCAGCTAAAGTAGCCTATAACAATAGCGGCCAGTACTGCTGCCGCAGTCACTGCGGTATACCATCTCCGTTGCAGCTTGATGACCCTTGATTTTTGAGTTGCCACTTGCCGGGTGACTTGCTCCGGCAAGGTAGCAAAGTAGTTGTCCGGTACCTGAAAGGGTTGGGGGTGGGTGGCAAAGGAAAGGGTCGGCTCAGCTTCTTCGGCTGCACGAATACGTGCCATAACCTGGTCCGGTAATTGTGCGAAATAGTCTGCTGGGATATCGGTAGGGTTACCGTTGATTTGCTGCCATACCGCCTCTGGTAATGCAGCAAAGTAACCACTGGGTACATGCCACGGGTGCCGTGCTGCGTAACGCACCAAGTCAGGAGCCAGAGCCGCCAGCTCTGCTTGCCTTTCTTGTGGGTCTGATGTAGGATACCGTGTCATAGTATGTTATTAGAGTCCTTTTATAGGGCTTGGTTTAACCGGTCTTTTACATAGCTTTCTACCTTTTTCACCGCATGGTGATAGTTGGCTTTCAGGCCTCCAACTGAGGTTTCGAGTATGGCCGCCATGTCTTCGTATTTCATGGCATCATAATACCGCATGGTAAATACAGCTCGCTGTTTGTCGGGAAGGGCATCAATGGCCTCTTGCAGCAGCCGATCTACCTCATCACCGTTAAAATAGTCATCCGCTTTCAGTCGCTCACTGACTGTGCTTTCCTCTTCGTCCAGCGATTGGTCCGCTCCCTTGCGCTGGCGCTGTTTAATGTGTGCCAGTGCTTCGTTGGTGGCAATGCGGTACAGCCAGGTATATAGCTGAGCCTCTCCTCGAAAATTGTCCAGGGCCTTCCACACCTTGACAAAGGTATTTTGGAGCACATCGTCTGCATCCTCGTGAAAGGTGACCATCTTTCGCACATGCCAATAGAGGCGCTCCTGGTACTTGCGCATTAACTGGGTAAAGGCCGATTCACGGGTATCGGGTTGGCGAAACCGTTCCAGCAATTGTTCGTCAGATGGTGTCAGGTCCTGCATGGTCAGGGTGTTTGCGGGACCAGCGTTGTGGTTATTTTCGTGTGAGCACCTTTTCTATGGCAGCTACCACATCAGGGGTATCGATGCCATATTTTGCCATTAGTTGATCGGGGGTGCCGCTTTCACCAAAGGTGTCTTGCACGGCCACGATCTCCTGTGGAGCCGGATGGCGGGTCGTTAGCACGTGTGCCACTGCATCACCCAACCCTCCATGTAGCTGGTGCTCCTCGGCTGTTACCACACAACCGGTCTTCTCTACAGAGCGTAAGATAGCCGTTTCGTCCAAAGGTTTAATGGTCGCCATATTTATCACCTCAACGCTGATGTTCTTATCGGCTAACTGTTGTGCGGCTTCAATGGATTTGTACACCATGTGGCCACACGCAACAACCGTTACATCAGTACCTTCTTGCAGCACCGTAGCCTTACCGATGGCAAAGGACTCTCCCTCCGGCATGAAGTTGGGTACTTTGGGTCGGCCAAAACGGAGGTAAACGGGGCCTTCGTGATCAACGATCGCCTTGGTGGCGGCTTTGGTTTGGTTATAATCAGCCGGAACAATGACGGTCATGTTGGGCAACATGCGCATCAAACCAATGTCTTCCAGTATTTGGTGCGTGGCACCATCCTCGCCCAGGGTGAGTCCGGCATGAGAGGCACATAATTTCACATTCTTATTGGCATAGGCTACCGATTGCCGGATCTGATCATATACCCGTCCGGTAAGGAAGTTGGCAAATGAGGTGGCAAAGGGAATACGTCCGCCAATAGTCATTCCGGCCGCAACGCCCACCATGTTGGCCTCCGCCACACCGGCATTGAAAAATCGATCCGGAAAATGCTTGATGAAGTCATTTAGTCGCAGCGAACCGCCCAGGTCAGCGGTCAGCACCACAACATCTTCCCGGACTTGGCCAAGCTCGTACATGGCATCGCCAAAGCCTTTTCGGGTTTCTTTCTTCTCATTCTGCTGCAAGTCGATCATGGGCATGGTTATAGGTTTATGGTAGTGGATTGGCCAGATTGAATGGTTATTCTTTTGATGACCGTTGCGGCCGCGGCTCGGTTAACTTTATCGCGGTATACTACCCAATACGAACCAGGCTGCAAAAGTAGGCTTTCTTTCAAAATGCGATCATTCAGTTGGTAGATCTTTTCCAACTGATTCTGCCGCATTCTAAAGATGCCACCGAGTACTTCCACCTTGCTGTTTAAGGTCAGCAAGCCTGGTTCTGGTATCTCAATGGTAGTTGTTTCACTTTGGTTGATCTCAATATCGGTCAGCTTGATACGAGGCAGGGTTAGAATCTCCAACTCATAGGTGCCGATCAAATATTTTTCCTTGGCATTGATGGGCTGTACATTAATGGTGCGGTTGCGTTCGGTTTGCTTCACCAGACACTGAATGTTGGCGTTGTAACGGGCATTGCTGTTCGTCATCTTTATGTTGAGGTAGCCCTGTGGCGATGGTATCTTGATCACATTGTGCTTGTTCACCTCCAGGTCCACATTACGCTTAACAATAGGTGGAATCGTATGGACGATTAAGTGGTAATTATTGATCGGATCTACCTCTAGGGTGTCCGGCAATCCCCGTGCATTTAAGGTGTGGTAAAAGTTGTATTGTGCTGTTTGCGAAACGGGGTTGTAGAAGGTGAGGTTAACATCCGTTTCTGTGGGATGCCCATCAATATCGAGGAGTTGCACTTCAGCGGTGGTCTGATCGAGAATGCGATTGACGATATTTCGCATGATATCCCGAAACTCGGCTGAGGTGTTCGCCTCAAAGTAAGTGCCGATACAATCCAGGTTGGTTTTGAGCTCTGATTGATATCCCAGACCAACCACAAACGGCTTCAGGATGACATTGTTGACTTGTAACCGCTCCGACACCTTACAAGGATCTCCTTGGCAAGACTCCTCCCCATCGGTGATGATGATGACCACATTACGGCTGTTGGGGTCGAGGGGAAAGTCGCGCGATACTTTTTCCAGCGAATAGGAAATAGGCGTAATGCCATTGGGCTTGATCTCCCGCAGGCGACTCTTGATCAGAATATCACTATTCGGGCGGAAGCCTACTTCCAGTTTGGTGTCCTTACAATTGTTGATGGTGTAGTGGTACTGGTGGCCATACACGCGCAAAGCCATATATACATTGTCCACTTTCTGCAGGGAGTCAACTGCTTCTGTGATTACACTCTTGGCTATATCAATTTTAGATCGTCCACCCCAACCGGCATTCATGCTCTGTGAAGCATCCAGCATGAAGAGAATACGTGTTTTTGGTGGTTCATCCTGCGCCCAACTCATGCTGGCCGAAGCCAGCAGCACAATCCAATACAGGCTATATGTGAGCAGGCGTGCCATCAGAAGGTAACGTTGGTGGTGCTGCGTGAGTAAATGGTGAAGGACCTGGATTGCGTTAAATCCGAACTTTTATATTGGTGTTGCCGGTAAACAACCAAATAATCACCCGGCA
>CAJXXO010000022.1 GCA_913062655.1 uncultured Bacteroidota bacterium
CGTCTTCGGTCAGTAGGTCTAATGCTAGTGCGGCTTCTTTCAGGGTAGTGCCCTCTGCGTGTGCTTTCTTGGCGATCTTGGCCGCATTGTCGTACCCGATGTGGGTGTTTAGCGCGGTTACCAGCATCAGCGAGTTGTTGAGGTGCTCGGTAATGCGGGCGTGGTTAGGCGATATGCCCTGCGCACAATTTTTATCAAAAGATACACAAGCATCACCAATCAGGCGGGCACTGTGGAGGAAATTGTACGCCATCATCGGTTTGAACACGTTCAGCTCAAAGTGGCCGGTAGCTCCGCCCATGTTGATGGCTACATCGTTGCCCAGCACCTGCGCAGCTACCATGGTCAGTGCTTCTGATTGGGTAGGATTCACCTTGCCCGGCATGATAGAGCTGCCCGGTTCGTTGGCCGGGATGTTGATTTCGCCAATACCACTGCGTGGCCCGCTACTCAGCATACGAATGTCATTGCCGATCTTCATCAGGCTTACCGCAAGCGTCTTCAATGCACCATGTGCTTCTACAATGGCATCATGTGCCGCCAGCGCTTCAAATTTGTTGTCTGCCGTACGGAAGGGCAATCCTGTCAGGTCAGCGATGTGGGCCGCCACTTTTTCCGGGTAGCCTTCGGGCGTATTGATACCGGTGCCGACTGCTGTACCTCCGAGTGCCAGTTCACTCAGGTGGTCAAGCGTGTTGCGCAGCGCCTTCAGGCCATGGTCGAGCTGTGAGGCATAGCCACTAAACTCCTGCCCCAGGGTAAGGGGTGTAGCATCCATGAAGTGCGTCCGACCGATCTTCACGACTTCCCAGAAAGCTTTCGCCTTGGCCTGCAGCGTATCCCGCAGTTGCTCCACACCGGGAATGGTGGTTTCTACCAGCATCTTGTAGGCAGCAATGTGCATGGCGGTGGGGAAGGTATCGTTGCTGCTTTGGCTCTTGTTGACGTCATCATTCGGGTGCAGGAAGCGACTGTCCTTACCCTCTTCCAATGAACCGCCTTGCAGCACGTGGCCCCGGTTGGCGATTACCTCGTTGGTGTTCATATTGCTTTGAGTACCGGAGCCGGTCTGCCATACCACCAGTGGAAACTGATCATCCAGTTGGCCGGCCAGGATTTCATCACACACTTTTCCGATCACTTCGGCTTTGTCAGCAGGCAGGACCCCACAATCGCGGTTGGTGAGGGCGGCTGCTTTTTTCAGGTAAGCAAAGGCCCGGATGATCTCCATCGGCATTTTCTGGTGCTCGCCACCAATCTCAAAGTTTTGCAAGCTGCGCTGTGTCTGTGCGGCCCAGTATTTGTCGGCCGGTACTTGTATCTCGCCAATCGAATCGCGTTCAGTTCTGTATGCCATGGTAGTATTTATTGTCGGTTGAAATTTGGTTTACGTTTCTCCAAAAAGGCCTGCGTGCCTTCCTTAAAGTCCAGCGTGTCGAAGCTGCGACCAAACTGCTCGATCTCACGGGCAAAGCCATCCTCGTCCTTATCGAAATACGCTTCTACACAATCGATCACTTTGGCAATAGCCAGGGGTCCTTTGCGGGTGATTTTTTTGAGCATCTTTTCCGCGAAGGCTTGGGCTTCTTCTGCCGGCAGCACATGGTTGGCCAGCCCAATGCGGTGCGCCTCCTGTGCATTCACCATATCGCCTGTCATCAGCAGCTCCAGGGCTTTTCCTTTACCCACCAGTTGGATGAGTCGCTGTGTGCCACCGTAGCCAGGCAGGATACCGAGGTTGACCTCCGGTTGGCCGAATTGAGCATTGTTGGTAGCGATACGAATGTGGCACGCCATGGCCAGTTCGCAGCCGCCCCCTAAGGCGAAGCCATTCACCAGCGCAATGACCGGCTTAGGGCATGCTTCGATCTTATTGAAAGCGTGATGCCCGTCTTGCGCCATCGCGGCCCCTTCTTCGGCATTGAAGTTGGCAAACTCGGCAATGTCGGCACCGGCTGCAAAAGCCTTGTCGCCTGCCCCGGTGATCAGCACGCCATGGATATCGTTATTGGCGTACACTTCATCAAACACCTGGTCGAGCTCACTGATCAGTTGCAGGTTGAGGGCATTCATTTTTTCTGCCCGGTTCAGTGTGATGTGCAGTACATTTTCCTTAGTTTCCGTGAGGAGGGTTTGATACGCCATGCGGTTGCGATTTGGTTCTCGAATAATGACTATAGTCATAGGGGAGAAGACCGCTGGTTTACTATTTTTAGCCCTCGATCAAAACGCCTAATGACCATGAGCGAAATTACCAATAAAGACGCGTTCTACGCAGCCTTTCCCCCGGTTTCAAAGGCAGAATGGCTGGAACAGATTCAGCAAGACCTGAAGGGAGCTGACTTTGAAGAGAAACTGATGTGGAAGACCGTAGAAGGCTTCGATGTACAACCCTTTTACCACCCCGAAGACCAGGAAGGGAAGGAGGCGATCCAGTTTTCCTTCAAGCCGGGTGACTGGGCCATGCGCCAGAACTATACGATCAACTTTGCCCCGGAAGCTGCTGAAAAGCTGGAAGCGCTGCAAAAGCAAGATTTTAACCAGATCGGTTTTGTGCTGGAAGATGTGCAGGCCATCCATCAACTGCTGCCACTGGCCCAAGGTGCCACGGCAAAGGGCATTGGGGTGATCCTCAGTGCACCGGAAGACCGGGATGGGCTGGTGAACGCCCTGAAAGCAAAGATCACGGCCGGAGAGTGGGATGGCGACAACCTGTTTGCCATCGAAGCCGACTGGGCCAGCATGATGACGAGCACCAAGCTGAGCCTGATTGAGCTGTCGAAGCACTTTTCGGGAAAGACCTTCTTCATTGACGGGCATCGCATCCATTTCCGCAGCTTGTCGGCCTGGCAGGAGGTAGCCACCATCCTCGCCAACATTGACGAGATGCTGGAAGAAACCAGCAGCGAGCTGTCCGCCAGGGAGGTGTTCGAACACCTGACCATCACGGTGGCCGTAGGTCCGGATTATTTTATGGAAATGGCCAAGATCCGTGCCTTACGGATGTTGGTGGCCAACCTGTTTCACCTGTATGATCCGGAGATCAAAAATCCCGATCAGGTGTACATACACGCCCTCAACTCGGAGAAGCACCGCAACGAGGAAGATCCTGATCGCAACCTGCTGCAGAGCACTACCGAGGCCATGTCGGCCCTGAGTGCCGGGGTGCAGAGCCTGAGCCTGGATACGCAAGATCAGACGAAGGAACGATCATTGGTTTTCTTCGAAAGAATTACCCGCAACATTCAGTTGTTACTCAAACATGAATCCCACTTCGGCAAGGTGCAGGCGCCAGTGGCCGGTGCCTACTACGTAGAAGAGCTGACCGAGCAGATCGCTCGCCAGGCCTGGGAATCATTCAAAAATGCTATCGCCTAAACGACCCAACTATGCAACGACCCAATTATTCCAATATAGAATTTGAGCAACTCCAGCGCAACTTTGGTGGTGCCAATGAGCCCCGCCATGAGTGGACGTCACCGGAGCAGATCGAGATATTTGACAGCTACAGTCGCGAGCAGCGGGACCAATATCCACACCTGCGCTATGCAGCCGGTATACCTCCTTTTTTAAGGGGGCCTTATTCCACCATGTATGTGATGCGGCCCTGGACCATTCGTCAGTATGCCGGTTTTAGTACGGCTGAGGAAAGCAACGCTTTCTATCGCAGAAACCTGGCAGCCGGACAGAAAGGCTTGTCGGTGGCCTTCGACCTGCCTACCCACCGGGGGTACGACTCGGACAACCCGCGTGTACCCGGTGATGTCGGGAAAGCCGGTGTGGCGATCGATTCCATCCTGGATATGAAGGTCCTCTTCGATCAGATACCGCTCGACAAGATGTCGGTATCGATGACGATGAATGGAGCTGTGATACCGGTGATGGCCTTTTACATCCTGGCCGCTGAGGAACAGGGGGGGAAGCCGGAGCAACTGAGTGGAACGATTCAAAACGATATCCTGAAGGAGTTTATGGTGCGGAATACGTACATCTATCCGCCTTCTCCTTCGATGCGCATTATTGCCGATATCTTCCGCTACACGTCAGAGAAGATGCCGCGGTTCAACTCGATCTCGATCTCGGGCTACCATATGCACGAGGCCGGTGCTCCGGCACATGTCGAGCTGGCGTATACCCTGGCGGATGGATTGGAATATGTGCGTACCGGACTGGCAGCGGGATTAGATATTGATGCCTTTGCACCGCGCTTGTCCTTCTTCTGGGGCATAGGCATGAACCACTACATGGAAGTGGCCAAGATGCGGGCCGGTCGATTGTTGTGGGCGAAATTGATGGCACCCTTCAATCCGAAGAACAAAAAATCAATGGCCCTGCGGACGCACAGCCAGACCAGTGGCTGGAGCCTGACCGAACAGGATCCCTTTAATAATGTAGCCCGTACTTGCATTGAAGCGATGGCGGCTGCTTTGGGTCACACCCAGTCGCTGCACACCAACGCGCTGGATGAGGCGATCGCCTTGCCGACCGATTTCTCGGCACGCATTGCCCGCGAGACGCAGCTCTATCTGCAGAAAGACACCAACATTACGCGCACCGTGGATCCATTGGGTGGATCCTATTATGTAGAATACCTGACCGATCAATTGGTAGAAAAGACCTGGGCGCTGATCCAGGAGGTGGAAGAGCTGGGTGGCATGGCCAAGGCCATAGAAAGCGGTGTGCCGAAGATGCGCATCGAGGAAGCCGCTGCCAAGAAGCAGGCACGCATTGATGCCGGCAAGGAGGTGATCGTAGGCATCAACCAATACCGTCCGGAAGAAGAGGCCGAGATACCCCTGTTGGAGGTGGACAATTCAGCCGTACGGGAAAAGCAGATCCAGCGCTTGAAAGAATTGCGCGCCAATCGAAATGAAGATGATGTGCAGGCTGCACTGGATGCTATCACCAAATCTGCGGAGACCAACGAAGGCAACTTGCTTGAGCTAGCGGTAGATGCCGCCCGTAAGCGCGCTTCACTGGGCGAGATATCTGATGCCATGGAGAAAGTATTTGGTCGGTACACGGCAACTACACGATCGATTTCAGGCGTTTATGCAGCAGAAATGGGACATGAAGAACACTTTGACAAGGCCCGCGAACTGGCGGACCAGTTTACCGAAATAGATGGCCGCAGACCCAGAATCATGGTGGCCAAAATGGGCCAGGATGGCCACGATAGAGGCGCCAAGGTGATCGCCTCCAGCTTTGCTGACCTGGGCTTCGATGTGGACATAGGCCCTCTCTTCCAAACCCCGGAAGAAGTAGCGCGCCAAGCGGCAGAAAATGATGTCCATTTGATCGGGGTGTCTTCCCTGGCAGCCGGACACAAGACGCTGGTACCCCAACTGATCGATGAACTGAAGGCCATTGGCCGGGAAGATATCATGGTTACTACCGGTGGGGTGATACCGCAGCAGGATTACGACTTCTTGTATAAAGCCGGTGTAGTGGGCATCTTCGGTCCGGGTACCCGCATTCCTGAGGCGGCTATTAAGCTGCTCGATATGCTGATCGAGCGCGCCAAGCAGGCGGAGGAAGCGTGATGTAGTTGATATTTTAAAGTTTAAAGTTCAATGTTCAGCGTTCAAAGTTGAAAGTTTAGAGTTCAGGGTTTCAGGTTCAGGGTTGCTGAGCCGTTTTTATCATAGAGCTGGTTTGCTTCCCCGTTGGGTGCATCTCTCACGTGCACGCCAGGGACCAGTGCAGGTTACAGGAAGTTGAGCACTCGTCTTGCAGTGCAAGTCGGTTACACATCACCTGAACTGTCAATTTTTTAATCGGCTCCATTATCTGATTGTCGTCTCTATCTTTGCCCGCTATGTGGGAATCGGTAGTTGAGTTTTTAGTAGCGCCTTATGAAGGTACCGCCACATACCTGATCGTTTTGGAAGCGATTGCAGTGGTATTTGGCATTGCTTCCGTCTACTTCGCGAAGCAGGAGAATATCCTGGTTTATCCCACCGGTATCATCAGTACCTTGATTTATGTGTACATTTTGGCATTGGGTGCCTTTTTTGGCGATATGATGATCAATGGCTACTACACCATCATGAGCGTATATGGCTGGGTTGTGTGGAGTCGGGTCGGCACCGATCACTCGCCTTTGCCGGTGAGTTGGACCACCAGACGTGAGCAGTGGATCGCATTGGGGTTGTTTTTCATTACTGCCGGGGTTGTCTATGTGGTCTATCAAGGCTATGGCAAGTTTGGCCATTGGTACGACTATGTCGATATGTTTACCACAGGTGTTTTCTTTGCCGGGATGTGGCTGATGGCACGCAAGAAGATCGAAAACTGGCACCTGTGGATCATTGGTGACCTGGTCTCTATCCCGCTGTATTATGTAAAAGGGTATGGTATCTCCATGCTACAGTATGTGGTATTTTTGGTACTTGCCTGGCAAGGGTTACAAGCATGGAAGAGAAGCTACGCGCTTCAAAAGAAGTGAGGATTACCTCTTGCCAATAGGAACGAACCATTATCCTACTTTACCTATTTTCATTGAAAAGCAATACCATGAATCGGGTTGAATTATTAAAGCAGACTGTCCAAAAGCTCACGCAATTACCCGAAAAAGAATTGTCTCAAATCGCTGACTTTGCAGATTATCTGCTGACTCGAGCTGAAAGTCAAGTGGAGACGATTGGCATTCAACAATTAATCGAACAGGATGAGGCGTTCTCTTTTCTACATGATGAGAAGGAATTGTATGCTGGAAATGATACAGTAGGAAAAAAATATTGACTCTATTCAGAAGTGATTACTTTCTCAGAACAAATTTTTATCCCAAAACTAAAACGAATCGTTCTCCACGGACCGGAGAGTACAGGTAAGACTACGCTGGCCAAAGCATTAGCGGCTTACTTTGATACGGTCTGGGTGCCGGAGTACGCGCGCCCTTACCTGGAAGCGAAAATGGCAGTATCCGGGGAGATTTGTGCGCTGGAGGACATTCTACCCATTGCTATCGGTCAGGTGATGCTGGAAAATGACCTGGCGCAGCAAGCCCGTCACGACCTACTCATCTGCGATACCGATATCCTGACCACACACGCCTATTCGCTGGCTTTTTATGGCGAATCTCCCAAGGCACTGGTTGAGGCTTTACCCCATCAGCAGGTGGAACTATACATTTTGACGGACATTGACGTGCCGTGGGAAGCGGATGCTATCCGTGACCGTCCGGGGGTGCGCAAAGAGATGTTGGATCTTTTTGTACGGCAGTTGAAGCAATACAATCGCCCTTATGTAAAAGTATCCGGTTCTACCGAGGAGCGTATGAAAGTGGCTGTTCCGGCTATTGAAGCATTGCTCAAATCCTAAAGGTGGGGTGGATAAGTGGAATAGCCTGACCCGAATTTTCGAGAGGCATGCCCTAACTTCGACCTTGCATGGCAGCGTATAAAAAACCTACTACACAAGAACTGATCGATGGCATCCTGTCGGGTGACCGATTCAAGCTCAGTCGTGCCATAACCCTGGTAGAAAGCACCAACCCCAAACACCAGCAGCAAGCACAGGATATCATTGAAGCCTGCCTGCCCAAAAGTGGTCGATCCATCCGCGTGGGGGTCACCGGGGTACCGGGTGTCGGAAAAAGTACCTTCATCGAGGCTTTGGGGCAGCACCTGACCGCACAGGGACATAAACTGGCGGTATTGGCCGTTGACCCTACCAGTTCAGTATCAGGAGGCAGCATTCTGGGCGATAAGACCAGGATGGAGAAGCTGTCGAATAATCCGAATGCATTCATTCGTCCTTCCGCCAGTGGCGAGACGGTCGGTGGCGTAGCCCGCAAAACACGCGAGTCGATCTACCTGTGCGAGGCAGCCGGGTACGATGTGATATTGGTCGAGACGGTGGGCGTGGGTCAGAGTGGTGTGGCGGTGCACGGCATGGTCGATTTCTTTCTGCTGCTTATGCTGGCCGGGGCAGGAGACGAGTTGCAAGGCATGAAGCGGGGTATCATGGAAATGGCCGATGCTGTGGTGATCAACAAAGCCGATGGCGACAATAAAAAGCCGGCCGAACAGGCGCGGATGAACTATAAGCACGCCTTACATCTTTTTCCGGCCCAAGCTTCAAAATGGACCCCACAGGTGCTGACCTGTTCCTCTACCGAAGGCACGCATATTGATTTGGTTTGGGAAAAGGTGGAAGACTATATCACACTCACCAGGGAGAATGGTTACCTGCAACAGCAGCGCCAGGAGCAAAATGCTTTTTGGTTGAAAGAAACGATCGATCAGCGGCTGCGCCATTGGTTTTATGGCCATGAAGCCGTTCGCCAACAATTTATGAACCTGAATCAGGCCGTTCGGTCTGGCGATAAAAGTTCTTTTGCTGCGGCAGACCTGTTAATGAAAAATTTCATTGAAGCTGTGAAGAAAGAATCCTAACTGATAGGCCAAATTGGAAGCAATCAGTCGACTAGTGTTTCTTTGATAATGGCTTTGCACTGTTTGACTTCATTCGCAGTTATGTGCCCCAACACCCTAATAATTCTACGCTTATCAATGGTGCGAATTTGGTCAATAGCGGCCGCACCTTGCTTGCCATCATGGATGAGTGCTACACGGGTAGGATAAGGCTTCGTTGTAGTGGTCATTGGCGCCACTATGACCGTGCGCAGGTATTTATTCATTTCGTTAGGTGAGAGAATAAGGCAGGGGCGTGTTTTTTTGATCTCACTGCCGATGGTTGGGTCAAGATTGACGAGGATGATATCATATTGATTTAGCTCCATTCTTCGGACTCTTCTTCATCGAACACATCGTCTATCAATAATGTATCGTCACCATTTTCATGCATTTCTTTAAAGGCATTTTCCCAACCTTGCCTTGGGGCTTCAATAGGCTTTATGATCAGATAGCCTTGTTCTAGGACCAACTCAACCGTGTCAGTAATCTCATACTGTTCCAGAATGGATTTGGGAAGTCGAAGCCCTTTAGAATTGCCGATTTGAATGATGGGTACCTGCATAATAGCGTAATTATATTGTAATTACACTTTGGGGCTAGAATCCGTTCCAAAATGGGATAATAGAATTACTCTTCCTCTTCTGCAGAAGGATCGAAGTAATCTTCATCGTCCGTATCCTCGTCTCGGTTGTCCTCATCTTCCTCTAACGGGCCATTCCAATACTTTTCGTCTTTGTAGGTATTGTTATACTCCCCATCATCGGTAATGTCATCCCGGTCGCGGAGCTTTTTGTCGTCTACTTCGCGGTTGAGGAATTTGTTGATCTTTTGGATGTCATAGCTCGTCTCGATCTGTCCAAATTCATTGATCGAGATCTCCAATCCGTCTAATTCTTTATTGACCTTGGGCAGGCCGTGCATAGGCTTTTTCTTAGGCATAGTGTTATCGTTTACAGTGGATACAACGCAGCACCCCCTTCCTGAGGTTCCATGGGTAAGGTACGAAAAGGGGAATCGGTAGTTAGTAGAGAGTCCTTAGTAGTTAGTAGAGCGTATTGGGTATGGATAGTTTGTATAACCTCATCCCCGCATCCACTCATCTTCTTATCAACTTATCCTCTGCATCCTACTTATTCTTCTGCTTAGCCCACGTGTCTCTTAGCGGCACGGTGCGGTTGAATATCAGTTGTTCGGATGTCGAGTCCTTATCCACGCAGAAGTAGCCGATGCGCTGAAACTGGTAGCGTTCTTCCGGTTGAGCGTCCTTGAGTGCCAACTCCAACTTGGCATTTGTAATGACCTGTAAGGAGTCTGGATTGAGAAATTCCAGGAACGACTTTTCCTTGTCGGCTTCCGGATTTTCTACGGCAAACAACCGGTCGTACATGTTGACCTGCGCCTCAATATGGTGCGAAGCCGAAACCCAATGCAGGGTGCCTTTCACCTTGCGTTGGCTCTCTGGCGTACCACTGCCACTGCGCGACTTAGGATCGTAAGTGCAATGTATTTCCACGATATTTCCTTCGTCATCTTTAACTACCTCATTGCCTTGGATGATGTACGCTCCCTTCAGTCGAACTTCTTTGCCCAGTGTCAACCGGAAAAACTTGCGTGGGGCATCTTCCATGAAGTCGGCTCGTTCAATAAAAAGCTCTCTTGAAAAGATCATTTCTCGTGTACCAGCCGATTCATCTTCTGGGTTGTTCTCAATAGTCACCGTTTCCGTTTGGCCTTCCGGATAGTTGGTGATGATTAGCTTCACCGGATTCAGCACCGCCATCACTCGGTTGGTGGTTTTGTTGAGGTCGTCACGCACGCACGATTCCAGCAAGGCCACATCGATCATATTGTCACGCTTGGCTACGCCCACCAGGTCGATGAACTTACGAATAGCGGCAGGTGTGTAGCCTCTGCGCCTCATACCCGAGATGGTCGGCATGCGAGGGTCGTCCCAGTCGGCTACATGGCCTTCCTTTACCAACTGGAGTAGCTTGCGCTTACTCATGATGGTGTAGTTCATGTTCAAACGGGCAAATTCACGCTGCTTAGGCGGTAGGGGCAGTTTGTCTTTCGTGTATACTTGCTCTACAAACCACTCATAGAGCTCGCGGTGCGGCTTAAACTCCAGGGAACACAACGAGTGTGACACCTGCTCAATATAATCCGACTGGCCATGGGCCCAGTCGTACATGGGGTAGATGCGCCATTCGGTACCGGTGCGGTGGTGCGGTTCGGCAATGATGCGGTACATCAGGGGGTCACGCATCAGCATATTGGGATGTGCCATGTCGATCTTGGCGCGGAGCACGTGGGTGCCAGGCTCAAATGCACCATTTTTCATGCCTTCAAACAGGCGGAGGTTCTCTTCCACCGGCCGTTCGCGGTAGGGACTGTTCGTGCCAGGCTGGGTTGGTGTTCCCTTTTGTTCTGCCATAGCTTCAGAAGACTGTGAGTCCACGTATGCCGTGCCCCGCTTGATCATTTCCACGGCCCAGTCGTACAACTGCTGAAAATAGTCAGAGGTATAGCACTCTTTGGCCCATTCGAAGCCCATCCAACGCAGGTCTTCCTTCATGGCTTCGGCATAGTGTGTTTCTTCTGCCATGGGGTTGGTATCGTCAAAGCGCAGATTGACAGGGGCATTGTACGCCTCACCCAATCCAAAATTCAGGCAAAAGGCCTTGGCATGGCCAATATGCAGGTAGCCATTGGGCTCTGGTGGAAAACGAAATTGCAATTGCGATTTTGGGAGACCATTTTTCAGGTCTTCTTCTATGATTTGCTCAATAAAGTTGAGGGAGCGTTTTTCTGTGTTGTCCATTTCTGCTGTTTGCTAGGCTATTGATGATGCAAAGGTATCCATTATGTAAGGCACAAAGGAGAAGATTTGGCCACAAAGACGCTATAGCGCCAAGTCACATAACCAATAAGTCTAGTCGAAGTGCTTCTTTGAATATTTGTCCATCAAAATGAATAGGTACTTTAAGTTGTCGCGTGACGTGAAAGCCATTTTTCTCTAATACATGTGCGACACAGGCTTCATATACTTTCTCAAGTAAACCAGGACCGATTGACTTATGCACCTCAAATGAAGCGTTAACAATGGCTTTACCTATTCGTTCCTCCTCCTCGGATAGAACACTATTGCTGGGCGCATTAAGTTGTGGCCTATTGGGTACTTCTTTGTGTCACTTTGAGCCTTTGAGGCTTTGCGGCAAAAAAGCTTAGTGACTTTTTATAATTGGGTTATAGCATCGACACCTATATCTATCCTGCGTAAAGCCTCCTCCTTTCCAATAACTTCCATAATGGCAAATAAGGAAGGTCCACCCCCGACCCCTGTAATAACGAGGCGAAGCGGCAACATGCCTGCCCCAAAGCCAATTTCTTTTTCTTCAATATAGGCTTTGAAGGTAGCTTCCAGCGCTTCTGCCGTGAAGTCAGTCGCTGCAAAGCGTTCGCGCAGCTCCTTTACGATAGTTGGCGAATGCTCTTTCCACTTTTTCTTCACCATCTTGGCATCATAGGCTGTGGGAGCTTCAAAGAAGTATTTACCGCTCGTAGCGATGTCCTGCACAAAGGATACCCGCTCCTTCATCAGCCCACAAATGGTGGAGAGCTGAGAAGTAGACAGGTTTGTATCGATTTGCTGGGCCAACTGTCCGGCCAGTACATCGTCTGCGGTCGTCCGTAGGTACTGCTCGTTGAACCACTTGGCCTTGTCCGGGTCAAATCGGGCTCCGCCTTTCCCTACGCGTTCCAATGAGAAGGCCTCAATCAATCCGCTGAGGGAGAAGAGTTCCTGTTCGGTACCGGGGTTCCACCCCAGAAAGGCCAACATATTGATGAACGCCTCCGGTATGTAGCCTTCTTCCCGATACCCCATAGCGACTTCCCCGGTCTGTGGATCTTTCCACTCCAGCGGGAAAACCGGAAAGCCCATACGGTCACCATCGCGCTTGGAGAGTTTCCCTTTGCCCTCTGGCTTCAAAATAAGGGGTAGATGTGCGAAGGTGGGTGGTTCCCAGCCAAACGCTTCGTATAAAAAGACATGCAGCGGGGTGGAAGAAAGCCATTCTTCACCCCGGATTACATGGCTAATGGCCATCAGGTGGTCGTCCACTACGTTGGCAAGGTGATAAGTGGGCATGCCATCAGCCTTGAACAGCACCTTGTCGTCCAGTTCTTCGCTGGCAAAACGGACCTCTTCACGGATACTATCATGAAAAGCATAGGTGTGGCCGGGCTCAAACTGGGCCCGGATAACGTACGGTTCCCCTGCTGCTAACCGGGCCTTTACCTCCTCTTTCGACAGCGTAAGGCTATTCTTCAAGGCCATACGAGTGTGCATGCCGTATTGGGGCGTGTGGTCGCCCGCCTCCTTGCGCTGCTTCCGCCATTGCTCCAGCTCCTCCGGGGTGTCAAAAGCATAGTAGGCCTTGCCCTTTGCTACCAGTTCTTCTGCATATTTAAGGTAGAGGTCTTTACGCTCCGATTGCCGATAGGGACCATAGTTGCCTCCGGCATGTACCCCTTCATCGACCGTCAACCCTGCCCAGGCGAGAGCTTCATGAATATAATCCTCCGCTCCGGGAACATAACGGGTTTGATCGGTGTCTTCAATGCGGACAATAAA
This sequence comes from uncultured Bacteroidota bacterium, assembly GCA_913062655.1. Lineage (GTDB taxonomy): Bacteria > Bacteroidota > Bacteroidia > Chitinophagales > S012-47 > CAJXXO01. The sequence continues at coordinate 13,057 of CAJXXO010000022.1, forward strand.
TGTTCCGTTGTGTTGTTTGGCAAACAGGTAATTGTACAAAGCCGTCCGGACACCGCCAATGTGCAGTGGTCCGGTAGGACTAGGTGCGAATCGAACCCGTACTGGTGTTGGCATAGTTAAGTTTTGTTACCTTTTGTGAAGGGGGGCAAAGTTAGCTAAAAAGCAAGCCAAGTCCGTTTATTTTCGTATCTTCTGCGGCCCTTGACAAGACAGCATTCTTCACCCCCATAAAATCTATGTTACGTGTACTTTGTCAATATGTATCTCACCAAAACGTCCAGCCTCATCAAGCAGTTTTATCGGGATTACATATGGTCTGTCGACACGAAGAACAAAGAGCTATTCCTAACGTTTGACGATGGCCCACATCCTGAAATCACCCCGTGGGTACTTGATCAACTGGCCGCTTTCGATGCCAAAGCCACTTTCTTTCTGATTGGCCAACATGCAAAGCAATACCCTGAGCTGGTACAACGGATTGTGGATGAGGGACACGCTATTGGCAACCATACCTATTCTCATGCGAATGGCTGGGACGTAGCCAACACCGAATATTGGCGCAATGTACTGGCTTGTAACCCGTATTACCACACCACTTTGTTTCGGCCACCCTATGGAAAAATCAGGCGGTCGCAGGCCAAGGCATTGCGCAAACGGTATAAGATTGTGATGTGGGATGTTTTATCGTGGGACTTCCAGGAGGATATTACCCCTGAGCAGTGTTTGTCAAATGTGGCCGATCACGCAGAGAAAGGGTCAATTGTGGTGTTTCACGACAGTGAGAAGGCCTACCCCAACATGTCGTATGCCCTGCCTAAAGTGCTTGAAAAATTTACCAACGAAGGGTTCGGTTTCTCTCCGCTTTCATTTGGTTGAGGCCGGCTGAATGCGGACCTTTGCATCCATGCTGGTCGACACGCACACCCACCTGTATGTAGATGCTTTTGACGATGACCGTACGGCCATGCTGCAACGGGCTTTTGAGGCAGGTGTAGAGCGACTCTATCTGCCCAATATTGACGAGGCGTCTATAGAGGATATGCACCAATTGGCAACAGCGCATCCGGGTGCGGTTTTCCCGATGATGGGCCTACACCCCTGCTCTGTGAAGGACGATTTTGAGCAAGTGCTGGATCGTATGGCGTCCTATCTGGAAAAGGGCGGCTATGCCGGCATAGGTGAGACAGGGCTCGATTATTACTGGGATATGACCTATCAGACACAACAGCAAGCGAGTTTGGTACGTCATATAGCGTGGGCTAAGCAATACCGCTTACCCATTATCTTGCACACGAGAGATGCCTTTGCTGACACATTCGCGTTGATTGAAAAGCATTACGATGAGCAACTGACCGGAATCTTCCACTGCTTTAGTGGTACGCTGGAAGAGGCAAGGCAAGTTTTGGCGCTGGATGGTTTTTATTTGGGTATTGGCGGTGTGCTGACTTTTAAGAATAGTGGATTGGATAAAGTAGTGGCGGAGCTGCCGCTGGATCGACTGGTGTTGGAATCCGATAGTCCCTACCTAACGCCTGCACCACATCGGGGCAAGCGTAATGAGAGCAGCTACCTGCGGTTGGTAGCCGAAAAGCTGGCGGTGGTAAAGGGGGTATCCGTAAAAGAAATTGAAGCGATAACGACTGCCAATGCCGATAAAGTGTTCGCATCCAGCCTGCAAATGGCCGAGTAAAGGCCGGATGTTTTGTTTTTTGGGTGTTTTTTGGAATTTTTGTGAGCGTTTTGGTCAGAGAAAAGTGGCAGTTGTGTACCAATAAGTAGAGGGATAACTGCCATTTAACAAAGATTTAAACTGACCTTTGACATGACGAAGTAAACGGAGAGGTGGCCGAGCGGTCGAAGGCGCACGCCTGGAAAGCGTGTATACCCTAACCGGGTATCGCGGGTTCGAATCCCGCTCTCTCCGCTGCATTCATATAACAGATTTTAACTTTGGGTAAAATAGTCTAATTTTATTCGCAACCGTAATTTTTGTCTTACTAAACCTTTCATTACCATGAAAAAATTGATCGCGATTGTAATGTTCCTCGGCATAATCGCTGCTGTACACACAAGCGCCTTTGCACAGGACGAGCCTGATACGGCAATGGCCGCTAATGATACCACTGCTATGGTGGAAGATACCACAGCAACTGCAGAAGTGCCGGAAGTAGCTACCGAAGAGGAGGAAGTTGCGGAAGAGGAAGAAGCTAAAGGCGTTCACAACGTATTGAAGACCAAGTTCATCGAAGGTGATCCTATCTGGATGACTCCGGTATTGGTGGCACTGGTTATTGGATTGGCGTTGTCTATAGAGCGTATCATTACATTAAGCTTGTCAACTACCAATACGAAAAAGCTCTTGACGCGAGTCAATGACGCATTGAGTAATGGTAATGTGGAGGAAGCCAAGGACATCTGCCGCGCTACTCGTGGCCCCGTGGCCTCTATCTTTTACCAGGGCTTGGATCGTCTGGATGAAGGCGTAGAGCAGGTGGAGAAGTCGTTGGTCTCTTATGGTTCTGTGCAGATGGCTATGCTGGAGCGTGGCTTGGTATGGATCTCCTTGTTTATCGCCCTGGCTCCGATGTTAGGATTCATGGGTACGGTAATCGGTATGATTCAGGCCTTTGCCGATATCGAGGCAGCAGGTGATATTAACCCAACCATTGTGGCGGGTGGTATTAAGGTGGCCCTATTGACGACTGCCTTCGGTCTGATCGCGGCCATTATCCTGCAAATCTTCTACAATTACATTATCTCCAAAGTGGACAGCATTGTAAATGCCATGGAAGATGCTTCCATCACTTTCGTTGATATTGTGATTCGCACGAAGGTGGCCAACCAAGACAAGTAATTTGCTCACGGCAAAACCATTGTGATAATGGAAAAGAACTTAGGATTATTTAGCAGGGTATTCACGATTGCAGCCATTGTGCTGGGCTTGGTGGTGCTGTTTAGTACCATCCCTGCCATCCAGCTGTTCAGTACAGACCTGGGCTTATTCGTGGGGTATACCCTTTTCTTTTTGGCCATTGCTGCGGCTATCATTTTCCCGCTGATCAACATCATTCAGAACCCTCGCGGTGCAGTGAAGTCAGTAGGTGGCCTGGCGGTATTGGTAATAATTTTTGTCGTTAGTTATTCGTTAGCACCTGCAAAGGAACTGGTGAATCAAGTGACCGGTGAATTAATGGCTACTGCGGATGTGGTGCAATATGCCGGAGCAGCCATTTCTATCGGATCCATTGTGTTCCTGACGGCTGTATTCACCCTTATTATTACTGAATTGCTCAGTATTTTCCGCTAATCTCTAACTACGAGTACTTATGGCGAAAGGAAAAAACAGACCCGATGTAGAGATCAACTCAGGATCCATGGCGGATATCGCCTTCTTGCTGTTGATCTTCTTCCTCGTGGTTACTGAAATAAAGACGGAGAAAGGCATTCCCGTGAAGCTGCCACCCTGGAGTGATGAGCCACCACCCGATGTGGAGGTAAACGACCGAAATGCTTTTGTGGTACTGGTAAACTCTCGTGATGAGCTGCTGGTAGAAGGGCAACCTACTACCATTAAGCAGTTGAAGCGCAAAGCCAAGGAGTTTATCGAAAACCCCAGACGCGACCCGACTCTATCCAGCAGTCCGCAGCAAGCGGTGATTTCATTTAAGGGTAACCGGGGTACGTCCTACGATATGTATTTGTCCGTGTACAATGAATTGCGTGCCGCTTATAATGAGCTTCGTAATGAGTTGGCCATGCGGGAATTCAACAAGCCGATCTCTGAGTTCACAGAGTCGGACTCGTTGGCCATGGACTACATCAAGGAACAGTTTCCCTACCGGATTTCAGAAGCAGAACCCGTTAACTTTTAAGCCAAGCTATTATGGCCAAGTTCGAACGTAAAAAAGGCAAGGATACCCCGAAGTTGAACGCTTCGGCCATGCCCGATATCATTTTCATTCTTCTCTTCTTCTTCATGGTGGCGACCGTACTACGTGAAGTATCGCTGAAGGTATTGAACAGTGTGCCTCAGGCTACCGAAATTGAGGAGATCGAAGACAAGTCACTGGTGAAGTACATTTATGTGGGGCAGCCTCGTGTGCAGTACCAGGAGCAATACGGTACGGATGACCGCATTCAGTTGAATGACGCTATCGCTAACGTGGGTGATATTGGTCTCTGGATCCAGACGGAGAAATCGACCTTGCCTCCCAACAAGCGTAGCTATATGAAGATCAGTCTGAAAGTGGATCGCGATGCAAAGCTGGGTATCGTTACTGATATCAAACAAGAGTTGCGTAAAGCCGATGCCCTACTGATCAACTACAATGCTTCACCACGCGCTGAAATCTACTAAACGAAAACATTTTAGTAAGACAAGAGAGGGCGCTCACCATCGTGAGCGCCTTTTTTAATGGTCTTCCCCAAAACAAGAGCATTTCGTAGTGTTGGTGGGTGGTGCCAACCTGATAGCAGCCTTACTTCCTTCATCCGCAGCCGTACGCTGGCCCGTGTAGAGTTGGCTTAGCGGCTGTTG
>CAJXXO010000023.1 GCA_913062655.1 uncultured Bacteroidota bacterium
ATTTGGAAGACCTCATCATTATCCAGGCTTATAAGGTCTCGCTGAATAATGGCTTTATCATACAAGAGTCCTCCTAAAACAAAACCGGCATGACAATCAAAGCGAAATATTTACTCTGGATAGGATTGGTCCTGCTCGCATTTACCCGATGCGTCCATGAACCGATTCCACCTACGGATGGCGACCATGGAGGCGGCACGGATACTACCGGTACTGGAGGAGGCCATAATGACACCACCGGCCAAGGGGGTGGAAATACAGACCAACCATGTGACCCGGATACCGTCTATTTTAAGAATGATATTTTGCCATTGCTCAACTCTAGCTGCGGCATCTCTGGCTGCCATGATCCGGCTACCGCATCTGATGGCGTTATTTTAACCAATTACACCGATATATTGGCCACTGCAGATGTGAGACCAGGAGACCCCACTAGCAGCGACCTCTATGAAGTATTGGTGGACACTGACCCTGATAAGAAGATGCCTCCACCCGGTTCGGGGATAGTTTTGGCCAATGATCAGATCAATATGATCTACACCTGGATACAGCAAGGAGCGCTCAACAATGCATGCGATCCCAATGCCGGGCAATGCGATACACTGAACATGAGCTATGCAAACCATATTGAGCCGGTGATCAATACCTACTGTCTGGGCTGCCATAACAATAGCGTACAAAGTGGCAATGTCAACCTTGCGGGACACGCCAACGTTGCTGCTTATGCCAATAGTGGCCAATTGTACGGAGTGATAGCTCACCTGCCGGGATATAAGCCTATGCCGCAGGGACAAAGCAAACTGGATGATTGTACGATCAAACAAATTAAATCCTGGATAGATGATGGTGCACCGAATAATTAACGCCATGCATATCGCAGGCCTGGCTATTGTACTGGCTGTCGGGCTAAGCGGTTGTTATTATGACAACGAAGAGGAACTGTACCAGTATTACTACGAAGAGAATGCCTGTGATACAATAGCCGTCAGCTTTTCGGAAGATATTTTTCCCATTATACAGGGCAATTGTGCTACTACGGGCTGCCATGTTGCCGGTGGATCAGCACCCGGCATTTTTAGCAACTATGCCGGAGTAATGGATAAAGTTAATAATGGATCATTTGAAAATCGGGTATTGGTGCAGCGTGATATGCCGCCCAACGGCTCACTCACCGATTGCCAGATCAACTTGATACAGGCTTGGCTCAATGCCGGATCGCCAGATAATTAATTCACTACACTAGAAACTTACTACTATGAAGCATACACTGTTTTTTGCCGCATTCTTATTGATCGCTGGTCAGATCTTCTCCCAGAAATTCATCACCCGGAATGGACACATATCTTTCTATTCTGAAGCACCCCTGGAAAATATAGAAGCCCACAACTACCAGGCAAGTAGCATTATTGATACCGAGACGGGTGACATCGTCTTTACGCTACTGATCAAAGGGTTTGAGTTTGAAAAAGCACTCATGCAAGAGCACTTCAATGAAAAATACCTGGAGTCAGATCAGTTTCCCAAGTCTACCTTCGAAGGGGTCATCACCAACCTGGATGAGGTAAACCTCCTGGAAGAGGGAACGCATCAGGTGCAGGTGAAGGGCAAGCTCACCATACATGGGGTGACAAAGGAGGTGACCGCACCAGCCATTATTGAAAATAAGGATGGTCAACTAGTGGCAAAGGCGAAATTCCCGGTAGCGGTAGCCGATTACGACATCACCATTCCCAAAGTAGTGGCCAACAACATTGCGGAGGTGGTTGATGTAACGGTAGATGTCACATACGACCCTTACCAAGCTAAAAAGTAAATTGATATGCTACACCGGCTACTACCCATTTTACTAGTCTGTTTACTACCATTGTCCAGTTGGGCACAGGATGATCTCCTCGATATGCTGGAGGAAGAAACAGAGGAACCGATCAATTACACGATAGCTACCTTCAAAGGTACGCGACTCATCAACGGCCACTCAGTAGAAAACCCGGCACCGGGAGTGTTGCAATTTATGATTGGACACCGTTTTGGCCGGGTAAATGGGGGTGCCTATGAGTTTTTTGGTTTAGATAATGCTACCATCCGGTTGGGTTTCGATTATGGGGTCAACGACCGTCTGGCGGTTGGCATTGGTCGTAGTTCGTTTGAAAAAACGTATGATGCGTTTGCCAAGTACAAGGTTATTCGGCAGCAAACGGGCAAAAGAAATATCCCATTTTCCCTTTCTGCGGTTGCCGGCATGGCCATTAACACAATGCAGTGGCCGGAGCCGGAACGACCCAATTATTTCTCTTCCCGTTTGTTTTACACTTTTCAAGCGTTATTGGCAAGTAAAATAACACCTGGCTTATCTGTACAACTTACGCCTACCTTGATCCACCGTAATCTGGTAGCTACAGCAGCGGATGCCAATGATGTTTTTGCTCTTGGTGTTGGTGGTCGCCAGAAGCTGACCGGTAGTTTGACCTTGAATGCAGAATGGTTTTACATCTTACCCAATCAGATCGTTAGTCCATTATACGGTGAGCAAGTACGCAATACGTTTTCTATTGGTTTTGACATCGAAACAGGTGGGCACGTCTTTCAGTTGCACTTTACCAACTCCCGCGGTATGGCAGAGAAGTTCTTCGTCACCGAAACCACAGGCAACTGGCTGGATGGCGATATCCATTTCGGATTCAACATCAGCCGGGTATTTACCATAGCCGACAAGCACAACAAGCCAAAGGGCGAACAGAAGAGTTGGGAATAATGGAATGGTACACCAAAAAATGAGTGCCCATGGGTTGCCCCTCTGGGCATTTTTTAGTGGCCGTGGCTCATGTCTTCCTGATTTTCATAGCCTTTTAGATAATAGGCCCCCTGCAATACGATAGGCGTTGAATAATCGCCATCAGGCAAGGTAATGGCCACCCATTCGCCTTGCCGGAGACCGGTTTCTACCGCTACTTTTTTAAAGCCATCGGCCAGGGCGCGGTACAAGTAGAAGGTTCCACGTTCCTGTATTAGCGCTTTTTTAGGTACAGCCCATTCCTCGTGGGAACGGGTGGCTATATTAGCCGTCACGTAAGTGCCTGGTGTCAGTGGAGTGACTGATTCATCGTAATGTACATGTACGTTTACCGTTTTCTTTACTGGGTCCACTTCCCGACCAATCAGATATACTTCGCCTTCAAATTGTTCCTCTCTTTGTGGTAGGTGAAAGTGGACTTGTTGTCCTTGCTCCAATAGGTGCAGGTCTTTGGCAAATACCTCCAGTTCGAGGTGCAGGTGGCTATCATCGATCAGCTCGTATAAAGGCATGGTAGGCTCTACAAAAGCGCCAATGTGTGAATGAATGGCTGTGATGTAGCCGTCAATAGGTGCCCGCAAAGACAGTACCTCCTGTAGAACGCCTTTCTCCAATACGTCTTTCATATTGATGCCCCAAAACTGTATTTCTGCATACAAGGCTTCGAATTGCGCTCTTGCTTTTTGGTACGCTGCTTCTGCCTCTTGCAGGGCTTTTTGAGCGCCCACTTCACCGGCTACGAGCTTTTCTTGCCGCTGTCGTTCCGTTGCCCAGTATTGTACCTGGGCTTGTGCCTCCAGCAGGGCCTGTTGCTTTGCCAAAATATCGGGGTGGCGAAGGGTCGCAAGGGTTTCTCCTTTGCGCACCTTGGAGCCCGGATAGTGGCGTACCGATTGGATGTAGCCGTGAATGGTCGGATAAAGGGAGGCACGGCTCTGTGGTGGTACATCGACCATGCCGGTTACTTGCAGCGAAGCAGATAGGGTGCGTTTCTCCGCTTGTCCGGTTTCGATACCAGCCATTTGCTGTTGTTCGGCTGTTAGGTGTACCACGTGGTCTCCGTTCTGCTCTATGGGGGGGGTGGCATTTTCCGTTTCCGTGCTTTGTCCACACTGCCACAATAGGGGCAGGCTCAAAAGTAGGAGGCTATATAAAATGGGTCGCATGATCATCATTTTGTGAAGTAATTGAATTGGATGGTGGCTTGGTTGTATTGATGGACCAAGTCCAGGTGCTGCAATTGCAGTTGAAATGCCTGGTCAAGTAATTGTACCAAGCGGAAATAGTCAATTTCGCCTGCTTCCCAAGCCAGGGTAGCGGCTTTGCGGAGTTGCTGCGACTGAGCCTGGTACTGTTGCGCGGTGGGTAGTTGTGCAGCTAAGCGCTGCCATTGCTGTAGCCAGCGCTGGGCTTCTTGCTCAAGCATGAAAGCTTGCTGCTCCCACTGCAATAGTTTTTGCTCTTGTTGTAGCCTCGCTTGTTGTAGCTGCCCCTGGTTGGGTCCCCACCAAAGTGGGATGGCTAACCCGGCCGTTACACCTTGAAAACCAGCCACACCGCCCAATTGCTGCCGAAAATATCCTCCAGAAAGCTGCGGAAAGTACTGGCTTTTGGCCAGGGAGACTTGCTGCTCGGCCACGGCAGTAGCCGCCTCAGTGGGGGAAAGCAATGGTTCGAGGTTGATAGTGGCTGTTCCACCCGGCAGTTTACGCTGGGGTAAGGTATCGGTGGGCGGGCGAATGGCCTCTCCCATAAACGTCAACTGTTGCAACTGTGTGGTCGCGTCTTGATAGTTTAGCTGCGCTGCGGTGGCCTCTTGCTGAACCGTTAGTGCCTGTGTTTTTGCCAATTCAGCTTGTAATGGACTAATGGCACCGGTCTGCAATTGCAGGGTAGCCTTTTCTGCGTAGGAGGCGTAGCGATTTTGTTGGGCCGCAAAGGCTCGCCACCGTGACCAGGCATATTGCCATTGGTACCAGGTCGATTCTACTTCTAATTGAGCTTGCCACTGCTTCAGCGCTTGCTGGGCTACTGCACTTTGGACATGCCGTTGCGCCAATTGGCTGCGCTTAATGTGCGCGGCTATGTTGCCAAAATTTTGTGTAATGCTCCATTGCCAGTCAATATCGGGTCCATCGAGCTGACCATAGCTGAAGGATGCCTGGGTAGGGGCAAGTTGTATGGCCTGCTTTTGGAGGGTAGCGGCTTCATCGACCTGGAGCTGTGCTATCTGCAAATCCGGACGGTTGGCTTGTGCGTGTTGCCAGGCCGCCTCCAGGGTAAGTACAGTAGTATCCTGGGCGTGCAAGGCAGGGCTACCGGCTCCTATGGCCAGCAGCACAAGTAGGGTAGACAATCCTTTTGCCATCGCTTTTCTGTTGAGTAGATAATACAAGACAGGCAGCACCACCAAGGTGAGGAAGGTGGCAGTAATCAAACCACCAATCACCACTGTGGCAAGAGGCTTTTGTACCTCTGCTCCGGCTGAGTTGGACAAAGCCATCGGCAGGAAGCCTAAGGAAGCCACCGCAGCCGTCATCACCACGGGCCGCAAGCGGACGAGCCCTCCCTGGATGACGATGTCGTGCAGGTTGGTCATACCTTCCGCCCGAAGCTGATTGAAGTAACTGATGAGTACAATCCCATTCAATACCGCCACGCCAAATAGCGCAATAAATCCCACCCCGGCAGAAATGCTGAACGGCATACCCCGAAGCAACAACGCTGCTACACCACCTATGGCCGAGAGGGGTACAGCCGAAAAGATAAGTAGCGCATATTTAAAGCTGGTGAAAGCAAAGTATAAGAGCAACAGGATCATCAGCAAGGCAGCCGGTACGGCTATTGCCAGTCGGTCTCGAGCTGCCTCCAGGTTCTCAAATTGGCCCCCATATTGGATGTAATACCCTGGGGGCAAATCGAGATTACTTTCTAGTTGTCGCTGTATGTCTTCCACCAGGCTCGCCACATCTCTGTCTCGCACATTTACACCAATGGTGATTCTGCGCTTGGTATCTTCCCGCGATATCTGCATAGGTCCTTCAGCATAGTCCACCGAGGCCACCTCGGAAAGCGGGATGTGGCCTCCCGATGGTACAGGAGTGTAGATGTTGTCTAGATTTACTGACGCGCGAAAGGAGGGGGCAAACCGTACCACCAGGTCAAACTTTCGTTCCCCTTGAAAAACCACGCCTGCCTTTTCACCGGCATAAGCAGCCCGCACCAGCAGGTTGAGTTGGCTAATGTCCAGGCCGTATTGGGCCACCTTATCTCGGTGAAAGTCGATTTTTAATTGTGGAAAGCCTTCGGTTTGTTCCACCTTCACATCACCGGCACCCGGTATGCGGTTTATTACCGCTGCAGCATCATCACCCAGTTGGGCCAGCGTGGCAAGGTCTTCCCCGTATATCTTGATGGCTACATCCGCTTTGGCCCCTGTCATCAGTTCATTAAAGCGCAATTGAATGGGCTGTGTGAATTCGAAGGATGCCCCTGCGATAATGGTCAGTTTTTCCTTCATCATGGCTACCAATTCCTCCCGGTCTTTTGTGGTTGTCCACTCCGATTTTGGCTTCATCACCAGCATGATGTCGGCATCTTCCACCGCCATAGGGTCGGTGGGTACTTCCGCGGTGCCGATTTTAGAGACTACGTGTTCAACTTCTGGAAAGTGTTGCAGTATGACCTTTTCGGCCTTGGTCGTAGTCGCAATACTCTCATCAAGGGAGCTCCCGGGTTGAATGGTCATTTGCATGGCGAGGTCGCCTTCCTCCAGTGTAGGGATAAATTCTGCCCCCATGGTGCGAAACGCAAATATGCTGGCCACTAACAACGCAAAGGCTATGGATATAACCAACCAGGGAACTTTCAACGCTCTTACCAATGTAGGACGGTAGGCCTTACGCATGGCACCTACTATCCGGTCGGCAATGGATGTGGTATCCTTAATGTTTTTTTTCAATGCCAGCGCTGATATCATAGGTACATAGGTCAGCGAAAGTATAAGTGCACCCAGTATGGCAAAACTTACGGTCATCGCCATAGGGCGAAACATCTTGCCCTCAATACCGGTGAGCGTCATGATGGGGATAAACACTACAAGAATGATGAGTACCCCAAAGGCTGCTGACCGATAGATGGAGGAGGAAGACTTGATAATAATACCATCCATCTCTTGCTGCGAAAGCTTACGCCCCACATAGTGGGTGTAGATGATATGCAACACCGCTTCTACAATGATGACCGCCCCGTCTACTACTATGCCGAAGTCGATCGCACCTAGTGACATGAGGTTGGCCGAAACCCCAAAAAGGTTCATCATGGTTAAGGCGAAGAGCATGGCAAGAGGGATAACCGAAGCCACAATTAGGCCGGCCCGCCAGTTGCCTAGCAAAAGCACCAGGACAAAGATGACGATCAGCCCTCCTTCAATAAGGTTGTTACTAGCGGTAGAAATGGTGCGGTTGACCAATTCGGAGCGATCCAGGTAAGGGTAGATGGTCACCCCTTCCGGCAGCGATTGTTTTACCTGCTCTATGCGGTCATGCACATTCTGAATGGCTTCAGAAGAATTGGCGCCCTTTAACATCAGGGTAATACCGCCTACGGCTTCTCCTTCACCATCCATGGTCATGGCGCCAAATCGCACGGCATGGCCCAGACGTACCTTTGCCACATCACGGATTAATACGGGTACTCCATCTCGATTGGCCACTACGATGGTAGCAATATCTTCCAGGTCGTTTACGCGACCCTCCGTACGAATGTAAAAGGCGTTGGTGCCTTCTTCTATGTAACTGCCACCGGAGTTTTCATTGTTGGTAGCCAGCGCTTGATGGACTTGTTCCAGCGAAATATCGAGCGCCTTCATCAGGTCGGGTTGTACGGCTACTTCATATTGTTTGAGGTAGCCGCCAAAGCTGCTCACTTCAACAATACCCGTGATACCATTCAGTTGTCGCTTAACGATCCAGTCCTGGATGGTGCGTAGCTTCATGGCATCGTACTCCTTTTCGTAGCCAGGCTCAACTTGTAGCACGTATTGGTAGATTTCTCCCAGCCCAGTGGTGATGGGCATTAGCTCTGGTTGGCCCAGGCTGCTGGGTATATCGCCAGACGCCAGGGAAAGCTGCTCTTTTACATACTGCCGGGCATCGAGGATGGGGATGTTTTCTTCGAACACCACCGTTACAACAGATAGCCCGAAACGCGATATGGAGCGGATCTCAATTACCCCCGGTATATTGGCCATAGACACCTCAATGGGATAGGTGATCAATTGCTCAACCTCCTGGGGCGCTAAAGTGGGGGATGTGGTAACAACTTGTACCTGGTTATTGGTAATATCGGGTACCGCATCTATGGGTATCTGGCGCAATGACCAGATGCCGGCTATGATGAGTCCGAGGACGCCAATACCTACGATAAACTTATTCCTTACGGAAAAAGAGATGATGTTTGCAAACATGAGAAATTACATTGGACGTAAGAGAATCGGTGGTTGACCGGTTACGTCCGCGCGGGAGGTCCACGTTCATCCGGGCTAAACCAGTATGAACTATATACCGGCTCCGGGTAGCGTGGAGCGGCTATGCTGGTGTAGGGTCCTTCATGGTGTATCATCACTTTGGCGGAGCTAAGATGCAGCGGTGCTTTCTCCAGGTTAAAATCGCTGGGGTTGGCCAGCTCTAGCTGTCCGTCAGCGTGATGTTGCTCAAAATGGTGAATCCACTTATTGATGAATGTCTGAGGCACTTGTAAATGTGCAGTACAAATTTGAATATCCTGCTTCTCTTCATGGTGCTGATGGGGTGTGAAGGTGTGCACCAAAAAGAGTAAGGTGATTAGGTACAGGATGCTATGTTGGACAGATTTAGCCATTTATTGCTTTACAAATCTAATGGTTTTCTGCAATGGCCCTCCTCGCAAGGTAATGAGATACACCCCCTTTGGCCAGCCGGAAACGGATAACGATTGCCGGTAAGTACCTGCCGTCAATGAGCCGAAAGACAGGGAGCGCATCAACTGGCCATGTACATTATGCACCTGAAGGGACACCGGCATGGGGTCAGGGAGCCAAAAAGTTACTTTTGTCTGGCTGTCAGATGGGTTGGGTGCCACCTCAAGTCCCAATACTTGCTCACCTGTAATAGGTACTGGTGTGGTACCCGTGGCCGTCCCCTTTTCCAGGTAAACGGCAAAGCACCGATTGGTAGCCTCGCTTTGCGTACCATCATTGATGAAGAATATATTGGGCGCAGTGCTCTCTATGCCGCCATAGATGTAGCCAATATGGGTCTTTCCTTTAGGTAAACTATTCAGGTTCAGGATTTCACCATAGGAATAGTCAAGATCGTGTCGGGGAATAAACTCGGCAGAGCTGCCTAAAAAACCGGGCATGCTGATAGGTAGGGTCATCTCCACCATACTGTCACTGGCATATCGAGTCACCTGGCTAATGGTTTTTACAAAAGGTACATTCTGATCATCCACCAACTGACCACTTACCGGATCGAGGGTGTAGCGGCTCATGCCTCCGAAGAAGATGGTGTGCATCGCATTGCCTGCGGCATCGTATATCGGTACGTGAGCGCTATGGTATTGCGATAGATATTGATTGAAGTTGGGTCGTACCTGGTAGCCATTGGCCGTTATGTCTACGGTGTTTAGCCAAGGCAGGTCGGCTGTGTATTGGAATACCCCACTGAAAACGGTGAACCCTGGTGTGCCATCCGGAAAAATTTGCGGGGCCATATTGTAATCTCTGCGGTGCAAATGGGCTGAGTCAACTGTTTCCTGGTAATCGGTTATAGCAATGGTTTGCCCATCGTCTTTGATCTTGAATGTACGGATGGCATTGGTGTATTCCTGCACAAAGCCAGGCCCATGGCCGGGTCCCATCGGATTGTACCGCCCAATAAATTTCTGCCCCCCAACCAGATAAAATAGCGAATCCAGGTAGCCGAGATAGCCTCCGGTAACCTGCATCCGGTTGTCTGTGATCTGCTGAAAGTAGGGGGCAATGGATTGTTGGCTGATCACCGCCTGAATGGCACCCGGTACATCCACTGCAGTAAGGTTGGGGAAGGTAATGTGGTCACCGGCCGTATTGCTGTAGGCGTAGCCGCCTATGATATAAAGCCGGTCATCACGCTGGTAAAACTCCATGTTAGTCGACTGGAGTTGCTCCTGCAGACCGGTAGATAAAACGGTGAGCGGAGAAAAGTACACTTTATCGAGGGTTGGGTCGATAACAATCACCTGGCGATTGTTGTCACTGGCCAGAAAGCTTTCAAACGGTCGTCTGAGGTGTAGGCCATCTGTTCGTCCACCGATGATCAACCACCTGCCCTGATCATCCTGTCCCACAGCAAAGGACTGTACACCAGGTGTATTGGTCAGGGTGATTTCTTCTAGAGATATGTTGAAGGGTTCGGGGGTTTCGCTTTGTGCGTACAGGCCAATAGTGGCCCATACGATGCACCAGAGTACCAACAATTTCATGTAACAAAGGTACCCTTAGGCATCAACCTGCGCTATGACAATTGTCAATCCGAGTGGTGCGATTCCACGGCTTCTGTGACAGCACCATCACGAATTTCGATATGCCTGATTTTACCTCCGAGATAGCCCACATAGGCCATCAACGCAAAGGTGGCGATCAAAACCAGTAGCACGACACCCGTCCAGGTGCGGCTCATGACACTCCGCATACTATTGATAACCAGGACGACCACTGACAGTAAGCCAGCTCCCAGCATCACCCAGAAGGCCGTTTTCCCCAATTCTTCATGTTCTTCAAGAAAATAGGCACTGGTACCAGCCATATCTTCCACCATATGTTCGGCACCCTCCCCGGATAGAAAAACAGGAATGGACATAAGCGCCATAGCCACGGCAATAGTGCACCCGGTATTGGCTACAGCCTTATTGTTGGCGAAAAAAGCATACAGGATAACCGCAATGGCTATCAGCGTGCCGATGATGGGAAAGTGGTTGGTGAGCAGATGCACCTGTGCTTCATTCATGGCTGAGCCGGTTTCAGGTTGATCCTAAAATTAACACATTTGATTATGCTGCTCACTTAGCTTTGTCGATAGATAGTTGTTTCTGAAAGGTACTTATCTATCCATTCGCTGGGCACCTCATATTCCTCCTTGAGCATCAACCGGATATCATAGGGCCGCATCCCTTGCTGAAGTTTGGATTGCACCAAGCGGGCAATAGGGTGCTGCGATTGCTGCTGTGTGGTAATAGAGACACCTTTGTCGGGGCTAGACGTAGCCGATACATTGCGCTGAGACATAGGTTTGGATATAAGTTACCTTCTAAGGTAGGGACACTTATTGCGCAAAAGGGTGATTTACATCAACCACAAAAAAAAGAGCCCCCCAAATGGAAGGCTCTATGCAAGAAATTATATTGACTTTCGTTTGACAGTGGAGTGCATTATTTTTGCACCCTTAATTACTCGATTTGGGGGTCAGTTTTTGCGGAGCTGGCCCCTTTTTTTATTCACTGTCACTTACAGCCAAAGCGTAAATAACCAGACCGAAACCGATCTTGTTTACGGCATCACCAATGTTGTACACCACATCCATGAAACCGGCATCTACGCCCATGTCCATACCAAACAGACCGCCTTGTGTACCCAGGATGTAACCTACCGGGTAAATGGCCCAACCTACCAGTACGAACCAAGCCAGTGCCTTGTTGGCTGACAATACTGCTCCACCTGCATTCTTAGCCAACTGAGCAATTTCACCAGCCCATACGAGGTATACAATGTAGAAGTACGCGATACCACTGATCAAGCCCCAGATCCAGCTCTGTACTTCAGCACCGTAGATGGCTTCACCGATATAACCGGTAACGAGCATGACTACAGAAGCGAAAATCAACTTCCACATGGTACCAATCTTACCACCCACCTTTTTGGTAATGAGGTAAAACTCCACACACATGAGTGGTACGGTGAGTAGCCAGTCCACATACCTGAAGAAGGTAGGCGACTCACCTGAAGCAACAAAGTAGTCGCGCATGTAGTAATAGTGCACGGCTGCAATGAAGGTAATCAATCCTGATACCAGGAGTGAAGTCCGCCACTTAGCGGAAATGTTGCGCATTTCTAACCAGAAAAACGCAGTGGCACCCATCATGGCCATTGAGCCCACGAAAAAGGTGAAGGCTACTGCTTGATTGAGGTCAAACTCACCTCCAAAAATGGCAGCAGCGTTGCTGATGTCTAATAATAGTGCATTCATAATTACTCGATTTAAATGGTTCCAAAGTTTGTTTAAGTTTTGCGGAGAAGGCTTAAACAATGTTAAGGTATTCTGGTTCGATTTTCAAACGCTGGACCAGATAAAATTGACTAATTATATTATTTAGCTGGCTGAAATACAAGTATTTATAGACGAACGAAAAAATGAAAAACGCCCCACTTTTGTGGAGCGTTAGCTGTGCAGGTCAACTTTGGGTTGGCTTCTATCGATTAGCCTGCATGGCTTTGTACTCGTCTGCTTTCATCACCAAATACATAAAGGCATCGCGAATATTCTTGGCCTGAATAGCTCCTTCTTTGATTTCCATACGCAGACTAGCGGTATAGTAAGTGAGCTTTTGGGCAGGTATTTCTTTGTGAATGCATTGCGTCCAGCCTTTGCAATTCAAAATGATGGCATCATTGGCCTCCGTCTTGAATACTTGTTCCACTTGCAGGTCATGCGGGTCGGCAGTATTTATGCTTAATAGCTCGCTAAAGTCTTTGATCACTTTTACCTGAATATTATACTCTTCATCCACATCTACCTGATAGCTGAGCGTGTAAGGGGCTTTGACCGCAATAGAATCCTCCACACTTATATTCTTCGTCACCGTATAGTCTCGCATAATGGCATTCAGGTAATACACTGTGTGGTCGAGTGTCATCGTCTGTGCCCAGCTCGATGCGGTCATCAGCAGTACGAATAGCAAGGTCAATGTCCGTGCGGGTATCATAAGTCTGTTGTTTGGGTAAGGATAAAAATACAGCACATGGCTCCGGGGAGTAATGACTAAAATCAATGGGATACGGCTGTGGAGAGACTTACGCCATTTGCGGACTGAAAAGCGTGTGCTTGAAATAGGGCAGGCTGCCGAAGATCAGTGTGCCAATGGCATTGAGTATGGGCAGGTCAATCACGATACCTACCGGCAATGCATCATAGGTAAACAAATACGTGACGAGCATACTTAAGGTGATGGTGAGATAGAATACCGTAATGCGGGTAATGTAGCCACGAGACGCCCGATTAAACCAGGGCAGGTAGCCCAGGCCCAACCGAATGAAGCCGTATACCAGAAAGCCGGTAACGCTGAGCAAGAGGAACTTCACCAGTACACGCCCCATATCCACCAGTAAAAAGTTATCCAGCCCACTGATGCCTTCCTGTGCAACAGGCAATAGGAGTACTTGTATGCTTGCCAGGATGGTAATCAGCACAGCATAAAGTATCCACGAGGAGAAAAGGTGAAAGATGGAATTCGAACGGGTCATAGCGCAAACCTACAGCTATTTTACCTTACAACACCCGGCTCCAGTCGAATCCGGCTCGCTGTTTCTGCGCCAATAAATATTGGCGCAAGCCGGCATGTTCTGGCGCTTGTAAGTGAGGATCATTGTCCAGCAATTGGTGGGCACTTTTTCGTGCCTCTTCCAGCACCGGCCCATCGGTGGTGAGGTCGGCCATGATTAGGTTGAGCCGGCCACTCTGCCGCGTACCCTCCATCTCCCCCGGCCCCCGAAGCTCCATATCCACCTGTGCAATGCGGAAGCCGTCATTGGTTTCGCACATGGTACGAATGCGCTTGCGGCCATCGTTGGAGAGCTTGTCTTTGGTCACCAACAGGCAAAAGGACTGGTCGGCTCCGCGTCCTACCCGGCCCCGAAGCTGGTGGAGCTGTGCCAAACCGAAACGCTCGGCATTTTCAATTACCATCACCGAGGCGTTGGGTACATTGACACCCACCTCGATCACCGTGGTGGCCACCATGATCTGTGTTTCGCCCCGGACAAAGCGCTGCATCTCGTAGTCCTTATCTTCCGGAGTCATCTTGCCATGGACGATGCTCACCGCATAGTCGGGTAGGGGAAAAGCGCGCGTCACACTCTCGTAGCCATCTTGCAGATCCTTCAGGTCCAGCTTCTCCGACTCCTGAATAAGCGGATAGACCACATACACTTGTCTTCCCTCTGCGATCTGCTCCTTCATAAAGCCGAAAATGCGCAGCCGGTCGCTGTCGCGAAGGTGGTGGGTAGCAATGGGTTTTCGCCCCGGGGGTAATTCATCAATGACGGACACATCCAGGTCGCCAAAGACCGTCATCGCCAGGGTACGGGGAATGGGCGTGGCGGTCATCACCAGTACATGAGGCGGGTGGGTGGTGCCCTTGCGCCACAGCTTGGCGCGTTGGGCCACACCAAACCGGTGTTGCTCATCAATTACCACCAGCCCAAGGTCGTGGTATTGTACCTTCTCTTCTATCAACGCATGCGTTCCAATCAAGAGGTGAATATCGCCATTGGCCAGGTCGGCAAAGAGCTGTTTGCGTTCGGCTCCCTTCACACTGCCGGTAAGTAAGGCTACACGAAGCCCCAGCGGTGCCAACTGCTCTGCAATACCCTGGTAGTGCTGCTGCGCCAATATCTCGGTAGGGGCCATCAGGGCTGCCTGATAGCCATTGTCGATAGCCATCAGCATCGACATCACCGCCACTATTGTTTTTCCGCTGCCGACATCGCCTTGCAAGAGACGATTCATCTGGTTGCCGCTCAGCAAATCGCGTCTGATCTCTTTCAATACCCGCTTTTGAGCATTGGTCAAGTCGAAGCCAAGGTGGTGGTGATAAAAGGGATTGAAATACTGCTCCAGCGACTCCATGATTACCCCTTTGTGCAACTCATGTCGCCTCAGTTTCATCTTCACCACACGGAGTTGCAAGAGAAACAGCTCCTCAAACTTCAGTCTGCGCTGTGCAGCGCGTACTTCCTTGCCGGACTTGGGCAAGTGGATCATGCGCAATGCTTCGTAGCGGGATACCAACTTGTATTGCTGACGCAGGGTGTCCGGTAGCATCTCCGGCAAATCGGTGGGCGATAAACGCTGAAAAAGAGCCTGTGTCAGCTTGTACAACCCTTTGCTGTCCAACCCCCGGGTCTTGAGTTTTTCCGTGCTGGTGTAGATGGGCTGTAGCGCGGCCCGTGTTTGGCTGTTGGCTTGCGAAAGTGGCTCTACTTCCGGGTGCGGCATATTCACTTGTCCTTTGTAGAAGTTGGGCTTGCCAAATATGACATATGCCTGCCCCGGAGCAATGGCCTTCTGTATCCACTTGATGCCCTGAAACCACACCAATTCCATCGATCCGCTGCTATCGGTAAACCGGGCGGTAAGGCGCTTGCGCCTGCGCTCGCCAATCACCTTGAACTGATCTACTACCCCTTTAAGCTGTATCAATTGGCTGTCGGGCGTAATGTCTTTGACCTGGTAGAAACGGGTACGGTCTACATAGCGAAAGGGATAGTGCTGTAGCAGGTCGCGGAAGCGGAAGATGTGGAGCTCCTTTTGCAGTAGTTCGGCTCGGGCAGGACCCACCCCCTTGAGGTATTCAATGGGTGTGTCGAGTGGACGATATGTAGCACCGGTGTGCATAGGTGTCGGCTAAAGATAGAACCGAATACTGGTCAAATGCAGTACATTTATATACAGTTCACACGATCATAATCCTGCTACCTATGCCCAAAAATTTTTCCGCCCTACGCAGATTTGAGATCATTGACGAAACCATTCGCAGGGGGCACTATCCCGATAAGGATGATTTTATTGATGCCATCTATGCGGCCATGGATATTGAAGTAAGTGAGCGCACCGTACAAGGTGACCTGAAAAATATGAAGACAGATCCGGGCATAAAGGCCCCTATTGCTTACCACCGGATACAGAAAGGCTATTACTACACCGACCCCAACTATGTGCTGAAACGCACACCACTATCCTCGGAGGACATGGCCGCGCTCTATTTTGTCGCCAATGTGTACCTCGACCGAATGCGTGATCTGCCCATCATTCAGCAGTCACTGGCCACCATTGATAAGGTGGTGGATGCCGTACGGATATCGCAGAACGCAGGAGAAGGCAGTACCTCTTACATTCAATTTGCCGCTGGCGACTATCAGGCCGGTGCAGAAAATCTGGTAGCCCTTGCCAGGGCACGCGAGGACCATAAGGCCGTCCGCTTTTCCTATCGAAAGTTTGGCACCGATGAGGTGCGGGAGCATGTGGGTTCTCCGCAACTGTTGAAAGAGTTCAATCAACGGTGGTACGTGGTCATGTACCTGGCGGGTAAGTCCTTTGCCACTACATTCGGCCTGGAGCGGATGTCCCACATTACATTGGTCGATGATCCACCGTTTCGCTTTTTGCCCGGTTTCGATCCGGAAGCCTATTTCAAACACAGCTTTGGCGTCTTTGTCACCCAGGATGATCCGATAGACCTTGTGTTGTCTTTCACCCCTTTTCAGGGGGAGTTTGTAAAAACACAACCCTTGCATCCTACGCAGGAATTGCTGATTGACAATGACGAGGAATGTCGGGTGCGGCTTACCGTTTACCCTACAGTAGAGGTAGTCAACCGGGTATTGAGTTTTGGGGATGAAGTAAAGGTAATAGCCCCGGATTCCTTTGCTGCCACCATACGGGAAAAGGTGCAAAAGATGCATGCCCTCTATTCGTGAATGGGGTCTAAAATATTGGTAACCAATAGTAAATGTAATACCCGGTAAAAAAAGTGATGCCCGGGGGTAACCCTTTTGCAGCAATCCAGTATAAGAAGGTTGTAATTGGGAAACATAACCACTAAAATACCCCACGATGGCAACGCATAATTACAGAAAACTTGAAGCGTATAAAACGGCTTTTCAATTGGGCCTGGATGTGCTCCAGCTCTCTTCCACCTTGCCGTGCGAAGCACGCGATACCTTCTCACCGGCTATTTTGAATGCCAGTCAGATGGTAAGTGTGAAGATTGCAGAAGGGTGGGCACGCAGAAAACGCCCCGGTGCATTGGATGACCATTTATCTGATGCTGAAACGGCCCTGAATGAATTGCATTTGTGGCTTATGGTCGGTCAGGAGTACAAATACATCCCAATCACCGAATACAAGAAAGTATCCCGTCTGGCGCAGGCGCTGACGGTGCAGATAGACGCACTTAAACAATATTGGGTAGTGTACAATTAGTCCCAATCAGGATACAGAATGACGAGCCCTCAGCCTAAGGTTGGGGGTTTTTTTATGCAATAATCTCAGGTGGTGCGGGTTATATACCTATCCAAAACTGCATTGTTGTGAAAACCAGGCTCCTCTTATTATCAATTGCTGTTTGTTGTTTTTCCTTTACCTCCAGTGCCCAGCTTAAGTGGGAGTGGGGCCATGGGGTCGGTATCTATCAATCCTTCGATGTGGAGGTAGCGCCTTTGCCCAATGTGTCGGTGGAGCTGTCGCCTACCTGGCAAACGCAACACGCTTTAAGCGTGAGGGTGACGCCTTTTTTATTACAAACCAGCTTTGGTTT
>CAJXXO010000024.1 GCA_913062655.1 uncultured Bacteroidota bacterium
CGATTACCGTACGCGATCTTAAGCTTCGCAGCGCACGTGCCATTTTCCCGGCTCAAAACCTGGTGAATACCCAGAATATCACCACCTACAACATGAATGGCCCGGAATTTACCTACATGGAGATTGCCAGCGGTGAGCTGTTGGTTACCGCTTTCAATACCATTGAGGATTCATTGTACCTCGATTATTCTATTCCCACTGCCACTGACCCCAATGGACAGATCATTGACATCCGTACAGTGGTGAATCCGGCTCCTCCGGGCGGTAGCGAGAATGTGCAGCTTAGCTACGACTTGTCTAATTTCAGTATAGACTTGAAAAGCCTCCGGGGTGACCGGGTCAATACCTTTGACAACATCTTCCGGGTGAGCATCGATTCCAGTGGTAACCTCATCTATATTTCGCTTGATGACAGTGTGAGTGTTTTTTATGGACTGGTCGATATTGTGCCTAGCTATGTGCGCGGCTACATGGGGCAGGAGCAATTGTCCATCGGCCCGGAAGTGGCCCAGGTCAGTTTCTTTGACCAGTTCACTGGTGGACGTTTATCCTTCGAAGAGTTGTTTGTCAATTTTACCATCACCAATCCATTTGGGGTGGACGCTTCGGCAACCGTTAAAAGCATTACCGCCCGCAATGCCAAAACAGGGGAAGCATTACCGGTAACGGCACCATTCATTGGGCAAACGATCCAGCTTGAACGGGCGTATGAAAATCCCAAGCGGTTTGGCATTACCCGATTACCCCTTACCCAGCAAAATTCAAATATCGAAGATGTACTGGCCATTTTCCCGGATGAATTTGTCTACGCCATCGAGTTGGAGATCAACCCGAATGGCAACTTTTACAATTACCAGGATTTTGCCCGCTTTGAAGATAAATTGGTCGCTTCATTGGACATGGAATTGCCCCTGAGCCTGCAGGCGGACAACCTTCGATTGGAGAAGACAAGTCCTTTCAACCTGGGTGAGAATAACACGTTGGATAACATTACTGCAGGTACGCTCTACCTGCGTGCAGACAATCAATGGCCGCTTTCGGCTGAAGTGCAGGCCTATTTCCTCGATGAGCAGGGTGGGGTTTTGGATAGTTTGACGGCTGCACCGCTTACCATTGCAGCCGGCACCTTCAGCACTGATTGCTTAGCCAAGGAAGCTACCGAAACGCGATTAGAAGTGGCTGTAGCGGAGGATAAGATGATGCGCATCGGGCAAGCCGAGGAGGTGCGCTTTGCCGTTACTTTCAACGATGCAGCTACGCCTCAATGTGGGCCCTATGTCAGGCTAAATTACACGGATGCGATCCAACTCTCATTAAGTGGTCGATTTAACTATGGTGTAGGTGAGTAGGGCAGCGTGGGTCATAGGATTATTGCTATCATGGCTGTCTGTGCAGGCGCAAGGGCCGGTATGGACCGGTCAGCAAGATCTCTTTGGTTCACCCTTTGTTGATACAGCGCAGCAGCAAGTATATGCTTTTTCCCTATTGGAAGGCGGCTCCAATGCCTTGCCCAGTGCTTTTCTCAATCGATTGCTCACCAGCGGCACCATTACCAATGATCTCAAGGACCAAGGATTTGACCTCTTACAAGAGGAAAATCATGGAGGCTATCAGTGGCGAACGGGTGTGGGATACCAGCGACAAACCGCAAAATCGAAATGGCTGGCTCGATACTGGATAACATTTGAGACCCGCACCGAGGCGCTGGCTACTTTTTCACGCGACCTCTATGGGTTGGCTCTATACGGCAATGCCCGGTACGAAGGGCAGACGGCCTTGTTTGAAGGTACATTTATGTCCACTACTTCGCACGTGCTAGGGATTGGTGGCGCATCCACCTTGCGCACAGGAAATAACACCTTCCAGCTCACCTACGGGTTACGTTTTGTCCAGGGCCTGGAAGCACGACAAGGCTCGCTAAACGGCTCTCTCTACACCGCTCCACAGGGAACATTAATTGAAGGGTCCATATCTGGGTTCTTGTATCGTTCAGATACTGTGCCTGCTAATGCCTTAACTTTAGGCGGATTGGGCTTAGGGGCTCATTTGGCCGCCCACTACGCTACGGAAAAATGGCAAGTGAGCCTTCAAGGTGTCATGTGGGATTACACACAGTGGCGGTCAGATCGGCAAAGTTTGGGGGTTAATGTAGTGGACACCTTTACAGGCGTCAATTTTTCCGATTTGCTGAATGGGGCCTCCATCGAGCCGCCTGTACCAGATGATTATGTAGAAACAGGAGAAATTGTGCCTGTACCGATTCGTACGTTCACCTTTAGTGGACAGGTGATTAGGTCTGTGGGAACCTGGGATATCGGTGTAGGTATCAGGCGCTCCCTACCGGTCAGCAACTTTTCCCGTTTCTGGGCGCAATGGGGCTGGGAGGGTCAGGTACTTGCAGCAAAGACCTTTGAACGTGGGTGGATGGTCAATGGGCAATTAACAGTTGGTGGTTGGACTCCGGTGAATTTGGGTATATCAGTACAAAAAGCATTTCCCTTTGGTATGCATCTCCAGTTAGGTACAAACCATCTCGCCTCCTTAGCTTTGCCACAGCAGTTGCCCGGCACCTCGTTTCATGCGGTGGTCGGCTACGCCTTTTAATCATGACCCAAGATGTTGTTGTCATAGGAGGAGGCCCTGGAGGAGTGGCTACAGCTTTGACATTGGCCAAGGCGAATGTGCCTTGCACGCTGGTAGAGAAAGCTTCCTTTCCTCGTGATAAAATATGTGGTGATGCCATCAGTGGTAAGGTTGTCGCTACACTCAACCGCATCGATCCGGCTATTATGGATGAATTTGGTGGCTTTCCGGCCCAGGTCGGCTCGTGGGGGGTCAGCTTCATTGCACCCAATCGAAAAGCCTTGCGCGTACCCTTCCAACGAGAGTACGATGCTGCCACAGATACCCCGCCCGGATTCATAAGTAAGCGGACAGACTTCGATCATTTTTTGTGGCAGCGTGCGAAGGCACATCCGCTCATTGCCACTCGCGAGGAGCATGAAGTGACACACCTGCTGCGGCATGGTGAGCATTGGATCATTCGTGGAAAAGAGCAGCCCGACCTGTCTGCCCGACTGGTCATCATCGCCAATGGCGCACAGAGTACTTTTTCCCGCACAATAGGTGGGCTGGAAAAGGACAATCGACATTACTGTGCCGGTATCCGCACGTATTGGTCGGGGGTAAAAGATATGGAAGCCGACAATTTCATTGAATTGCACTTTGTGAAAGATTTCCTGCCGGGTTACCTGTGGATTTTTCCCTTGCCCAACGGCCAGGCCAATGTGGGTGTCGGTATGCGCAGTGACTATATCAGTAAGAAAAAGGTGAACCTGAAGCAGGAACTCATGCGCATCCTGCGTGAAGACGCAGCTTTCAAGGACTGCTTTGCCAATGCCACACTGGACGATGATCCCAAGGGCTTTGGTTTGCCATTAGGTTCAACGCAACGCCCCATCTCCGGTGATGGCTTTATGCTGATTGGTGATGCCGCCTCCTTGATTGATCCTTTTACCGGAGAGGGTATTGGTAATGCCATCATTAGTGGTAAAGTAGCCGCAGAGGTAGCCGTGAAAGCCTTGGAAAAGCAAAACTTCACCCACAATGCCTTGCAGATGTACGACAAAGAAGTGTACCGAAAACTGGGCCGGGAATTGCAACTGAGTTACCGACTGCAACAGTTGGTGAATTATCCATGGCTCTTTAATCTGGTCGTCAACAAGGCCAACCGAAATGAAACCCTGCAAGAAACCATCTCCTGCATGTTTGAAGACCTCGACATGCGCCAGCGATTGAAACAGCCCGGTTTTTACTGGAAGCTGTTATTTGGTGGGTGAGAATTGGGTATACACCAGTAAGTCTTTCCATCCCTTTGCTGAACGAATATAGTTTTTGAAATGGCCTTCTTTTTCGAAGCCCATTTTTTCCAGGATGTGGATGGCACCCCGGTTGCCGGCCATCACTTTACCCTCGATAGCGTGAAGGCCCAATTGACGAAAGCCAAAATCTATTATGGCGCGGAAGGCTTCTTCAGCAATGCCCTTGCCCCAATAAGCGGGCAGCAATTCTCCGCCCACCTCAGCCCGAAGATTATGGTGATCGATATGGTTCAACCCGCAGGCTCCAATGATGGAGCGTCCATCGCGGAGGATACCCGTCCAGGCAATGGCTTTTTGGCGCTTATAGGCATCTATGGTTTGCTCGATCAACTGCTCCGCTTCTGCCTCGTCTTTCATGCGCGGACGTTCTATAAACTGGCCCACCACACCCGAACTGCGCAAATGGTAAACGATCTGTGCATCGCCCGGTTCCAGGGGGCGCAATTGCAGGCGATCGGTGCGCAGGTAGGGGAAAGACTTGAAATATTCGAGCGCTAACATATTATCATAACCCACAATGGCTCATCGAAATTCCATTCCATTGGGTATCAGCCCTACGGTGTAGCTGGTAATGGAGTCGCCTTGGCTGTTGTACCGGATTAATTTGCCTGGCTGTGCAAAGCTCAACGCATCCATGATCCATATGTCTCCGTCATAAGGATCTACTTCCATCCCATACAGGGCTTGTGTGGACAGGGCAAACAGCGGTTGTGCCGGAAGTGTATTGTCGGTAATCGACATACGATAGACCCCTCCATCATACGTGTAGTAGAGTAGGTCCCCTGCAGAGTTGATGGATAAATTGGAAGGGGCGATGGCTGGAGAGAAGTCAAAATCCTTCACCACCGTTTTCGTATCCGGGTCGATAGCCTGTAAAGCCGGGGGTGTGTTGCCATCCCCTGAACACATTACCCAAATACGCCCTTGCTGATCTGCTTCAACAAAAGTAGGACCAGCATTGACAGCAATAGAATCAACTACCGACACCGCTATTGGATCGATCACAGCCAGGTAATCTGCGCCTTTTACCGCTACCCAGATCTCGCCATTCACTTGAATCAATTCTTCCGTCCAACCGCCCATGGGTAGGGAAGCGGTCAATGTCTGTGTGGATATATCAGCCACATGCACCTCACCGGCATAGATGTCGGTGATAAAAACTTTACCGCCATACGGTAGTGCATATCTGGGTGAGGTCAGGCCTTCCATCTCCGCATACTTATCCAGGGTCACGGCATCTACAGCAAGCACTTTCCCGGAATTGTTGATCACCAGCCAGGCCGTATCCCCTTGCAAGGTCATGGATTGAAAGACATCCCCCAGGCCATCGGTATGTACCGTTTGATAGACCTGCTCATAGAGGGTGTCGCGTTCCAGGTCAAGGTAATCGAGCGTAGCATTGCTCCACATGAAGTTGCCCTCGTTAATAATGAAAGCACCCCGACCAGAAGGTAGCGCAAAAGTATCCGGCTCAGGTGGCGGATCTTTTTTACAGCCTACCCCTACGGTGAGCAGCAACGCTACCCCAACAAATAGGTGAAATGTACGATTACCCGGTTTTTGCATTCTTTATAGTTTGGTGAGGGTGGTTTGGTAACGCCCTTCGGCATTCATCAATTGCAAGATATATTGTCCTGCCGGCAGTGCTTGCACCGTGATCGGTTGTTGTGGTTGCCATTGTCCGCTTTGCACGACCTGTCCATTGAGTTGATACACTACATAGCTTCCTCCCCTCTGATCTGTTTGGGCCACAATATGATTTGTAGTCGGATTAGGATAGAGGCTGATGCTCCATGTTTTTTCCTCGATTCCGGTAGCGATGGTTGCCGCCACGGGTGTGGATGGAGGAATAGCCGGATTGAAGTCGGTGTAGGAGCAGCCAAAGAACTCACCTGGGGCCACCGCAGTGGAAAGACCCAAGTTCGAGGTCCAGTCTGCCATATTGGTGGCATTCCAGGTACTCCAAAAGTCGGGTTGCCCGCCAATGCCTGCCTGGCTGTTGTATGTGATGTCGCTGAGAAAACCATTATTCACCACTATATCAAGATTGGGATCGGCTGCTACAATAGCATTCAGCATGTCTTCCCCGGTTGTATTGCCATCAAATAGAAAGCCCCAGGCATAGCTTGCTGTGGATGTGCTGTCGTTGAAGTCGATCACCAGCACACTGCTGTCAGCACCATTACCGATCCAGGTAGTGATATCGGCAAAGGTGAAGGCCAAGGGATTGGGTGCAGCTATTGGCGTGTCGGGGTATGTAGCAGGATTGAAATCAGTATAGGAGCAGGCGAATATCTCATTGGGACCCACGGTGGTTGCCAGTCCCAGGTTGGTAGCCAGATTACCCATGTCAGCACCATCCCAGGTACTCCAAAAATCGGGCTGCCCACCAATGCCTTGCTGATTGTTGTAGATGATATCATTCAAAAAGCCACTGCTCTCGGCAAAAGAAAAACCGGGGTCGGCTGCTGCAACGGTTTGAATCAGGGTCAACCCATCGATCGATCCATCAAAAAGAACGCCCCAGGCATAGCTTTCGAAATCGCTGCTGTCGTTGAAGTCTACCACAAATATGGCAGAATCCTGTCCCTGGCCCACCCAGAAGGTTACTTCATCGAGTAGCGATTGTGCATGCAGGGACATACTGAGGGTCATCGTCAAAAAGAGGGTGTACAGTGTTTTCATACTACCGTTTTTTGGTGTTGAGATTGAGTAATAAATTGATTCGTATGCCTCGGTTGGGCATTCTTCGGCCCATAAAGATGTCGTAAGTCGTATTCCAGCAATTGTCTACCCGCACCTGTGCCTGCCAGGTATGCTGCTGCCAGGGTCTTTCATAGCTCAGGGTAGCAAAACCGAGGTGGAAGGCCGGCAGGGCATGTGAATTGGTGTATGTGGTAAAACGCTCGCTGGTGTACCGATGGCCGTAGCTTACCTGCCACCCTTTCCATGCCAATTTCAGTCGCATAAGTGCCTGATGGATGGGGGTGTAGATCAATTGTTGCCCTTCTGCCCCGGCAATGCTGGTAGTGATGGATTGGGAGCGTACATAGTCATATCGACCCAGCCAATCTATTTGTAAGTCACCCCATTGCTTGTGCCAGGTTAGGGTGTTTTCCAATCCATACGTCCTTACTTGCTGCACGTTATCCGGTGTCCACAGGTTGTTGATGGGTAGCCATAATATCCACTGATCTACCAAACGGTGAAAGCCGGTGGTCTCCCATCGCCAGCTACCTATTTTATTGTTGGCTGTCCATTGGGCACTGAGCTCTTGTCCCAGGCTCCGTTCGGGCTGTAGATTGGGGTTCCCCACCGGTTCCCAGAATCGGTCATTGAGCGTGGGAATGCGGAAATCATGGGCCAGTTGGGCTTTGAATTGCAGATGGCTTAGCGGTTCCCAGCGCAGCCAAATATTGCCTACGGGCGGCACCTGAACCCCCTCTGCTACGGCAAGCCGAATATTGAAGCCGGCCTGCCAGGCATCCTGGATGTATTGCAGGTTGCCCATCCATGCGGCCTGGGGTTGTTGCCGTATACCGCCATAACCGGGGGCCAGCGCCCATACTTGTTGGCCATTGACACCTGTCTGCCAGAGCCATCGTTTACCTGTTGTCCGGGTGAGCAGTACTTCGCCCAATATCGTTTTGCCTTGGCTAAAGGAAGGGTGGCGCTGCAGACTGTCAAAATAGGTGAACCCCTCTTGCAGGTAGGCCACCTTGGTTTGTAGCTGAATCGCTTTTGTAAGTGGTACGTGCGTATTCCATACGGCTCGTTGGTAGCTGTCCTGTTGCTCTCCACCATTCCATTGCACCTGGACAGCAGGAGGCAGTTGGCGATCCGCTTGTTGGTGCCACAAATGGAGCGACATGTGATAGCCTTTACCCCGCCAGCGGAGCGATTGTTGCACACCTAGTTGCTGGGTGTTGGCATGGGGTTGGCGGTAGTAATCGCTGCCATTAGCGCGGTAAATGCGATAATCATTGTCAGCTTGCTGCCAGAAAATACGAGTGCGAGTAGCCCAGTTTTCCTGTCCCGACTGCACATCCAACCCGTATCCTTGTTGACCCCAACTGCCCCAAATCGACTGGGCACGCAGTTGCAATGGTTGTTCCAGGTCGAGTGTAGACTGCAACTGTACCGAGCCACCCACGGCACCCGACCCCCATAGTGCCGATCCACCACCCGGCTGCACCAAAGCCTCATCTATAAAAAAGGCAGGGATTAGACTCAAGTCCATCGTACCATTCATAGGACTATTGAGTGGTACCCCTTCCCAAATAATGGCGGTATGCTGGGCGGAGGTGCCGCGCAGATTCAACAGGCTTAGCCCGGCCGGGCCATAATCGCGAATGAACAGTCCGGCCTGATCGGTAAGTATTTGGTCTAATGAAAACTGCGCTTGTTGCTGGATCTGGCCAGAGTCGAGGGGTATATTGCGGTGCCCGTTGGCAAAAAAGGTCTTGGCGGTCACCTCGGCAGTTGACAGTTGAACCGTCCAGGGTGAATCTACCTGAGCCAACAAAGAAAGGGCACACCCCCAAAAACATACGGTAAGCAATAGGCGCATAGTCATGATTTAACCCGAATCATGCCGATGCATACCCGAACGGTACCATAAGATAGACAATAGCTATTGCGATTATCATCTCATAGTGCTTTAACCCGAAGCGAACTATGATCGGCTGGTGATAGGCAGGTCTTCTGACTTGCTTCACTTGTACCGCCTTCCCGACCGCCTTTGGCGGACAGTGGCGAGGAGAGGGTACAAGCTGTGTAGAAGCTTACAGCTGCGGGTACAGTTCCGGACTTTCACCGGATTCCCGTTTTAATCCCAAAACCATCGGTTTGGAAACCCATCACAGCAACGAAAGTACAATTTTATTGCAGAGCAAATAGAAGAGTCGAAGGGGATTTATTCCACATCTCGTAGCGCATCGTATGACATCTGTCATTTATGGGTTCGGCTAAGCCCATTATATTCACCACATGAAAAGATTCTGGCAATTTTCAAGCCTGGTGGTCTTGTTGTGGACAGCCGCCTGCGCCCCCTCCCGTTTTGTAGAGCCACTGGAAAAAGGGGAAACGGCCATAAGCGGTGAGTTGGGAGGCCCCTTGTTTACCAACCTCGATGTGCCCATGCCGGTACCACTGGCCTCGGGTGTGGTAGGTCACGGCTTCACGGAAGATATCACCGGGTACGGAGGATTACATTTTACCGCTTTGACATTTGGTGTCGTGCAGACTGAGTTTGGCGCAGTGTTCAATTTCCTTGATCCGGATAGCGCTATGGCCGGTCTGAGCGGAGCCTTGGTGGCCAATACCGCCTTTGATGTACATGAAGGTAATTTCCGGCTCTGGCCTCAGGTGGACATTAACCTCCGGTGGCCGGTAGGTCCGGACCAAAATATCTTCTATGCCGGTGCCAGCAACTGGTTTGAGCCGCGCAATACCGCCTATCTCGGAGAAGCCCAGAAAAACAAATTGGTGCCTGCGATTCAAACCGGCTACATCTGGCGCGGTGAGCAATGGGATGTAGGCCTGGAAGCCAAGTGGATTGCCGTTGGGTTCAATAATGCAGAATCGGTGGTCAATTATGTTGGCATTGGCCAAACAGGCGGATTTGGCTTGTATCTTTCTCTCACCAGAAAATGGAAACGCCATGCAACTACCGAATAAATGGATACTACTCTTGCCCTTTGTGTTGGCAGGCTGCTTCCGGTTAGACGGGTTTCTCTTCAATCCTTCTACCGACATTGAAGGGTATCAATTTGATGATTTTACCGGAGAGGTTGAGATCGTGGTAGGAGAGCGCTATCGAGTTGAAACGGAGGATATTTACTTGTTTCAGACCCCTTCCCAGAATGGCAACAACATCTGGGGGACATACGTGGGGGATACTTCTACAATTGGAGAGGATACCATAATTATTTATTGCCACGGCAATGCCGGCCATATGGATTATTACTGGCCACGTGTGAAATTGCTCAGCCATATACGTGCACCACAGCACTATGGAGTATTGACCTTTGATTATCAGGGGTATGGCCTATCTGAAGGGGAGCCGAGTGAGGACAACCTGTATGCCGATCTGCGCACAATGCTGCAATGGTTACAAGATCGTGGGGCTACAAAAGACCAGGTCGTACTATATGGCTTTAGCTTAGGATCTGCTCCAGCCAGTAAAGTATTGTTGGATTTTGCTCCGGATGATGGTTGGCTGATTCTGGAGGCACCTTTTGCTTCAGCCGATGTTTTTGTGCAAGATGCCACCTTGCTGTCCACCCCGGCCCCTTTTGTGGTGGACTTGGAAATTGATGTAGCTGAACACGTGTCGAAATTGCAACAACCTTACCTGTGGCTGCACGGCTATGATGATGATTACATACCCTTAGAAGGTCATGGTGATCTCATCTTCGAACAATCGGCCAGTACCTACAAACACGCGGCACTCGTAAGAGGGGCCAATCACAGTAATGTACCACAAGTGATGCAGTACGAGGTCTATCTGTATTTGATAGAACAATTTCTGCGTGGTCAATTGTAATGCCTTATTTTTGTGGGCAAAAGAACCATTATGAAGCCATTATTTGCCCTTTTGACATTATCTGTATTCTTGTGGACCGCCTGCGACAGCGCAGAGACTAACACCACAGGGGATGACGCAGCCGCTACAGATACCACTGCAGCCGTGCAGGAAGAGAACCCCTCCACCGGTACCTTTGGTGCTGAAATTTCCGATGAAGGTGCCATGCCCGTAGCCAATCTGTTGGCGGAGATGGGTGATCAGGATTCAATGGAGGTAAAGTTGGTCGGTACCGTCAATGAAGTATGTCAAATGAAAGGCTGCTGGATGACCATGGACCTGGGCCAAGGCCAGGAAATGATGGTCAAGTTTAAAGACTATGAGTTTTTTGTACCCATGGATTGTGCCGGTAAAGAAGCGGTGATGCAAGGCTATGCGAAGCGTTCGCTGATACCGGTAGATGAACTCAAGCACTATGCTGAGGATGCCGGTAAGAGTGAAGAGGAAATTGCTATGATTACTGAGCCGGAAGAAAAAATCACCTTTTTAGCCGAAGGGGTAATAATTCGATAGGCAAAAGTTAGTGGTTGCTTTTAGAATTTTTATTTTTGCAACCGCTATTGAAAAAGCGAGACTCGGTAGCTCAGTTGGTAGAGCAATACACTTTTAATGTATGGGTCCTGGGTTCGAGCCCCAGCCGAGTCACGAAGTGAATCGAAAAGCTCCAACGTAAGTTGGGGCTTTTTCTATTTTGACGACAGTCAAAACGGTTGGGTGAGAAGTTTATCCTGAGCGAGGAAGGAGTCGAAGGAAGCCCCAGCCGAGTCACGAAGTGAATCGAAAAGCCTCAACGCATTTTGTACGAAGATGCTAATGTAAACGCAGGGGATAGATACATGCGCTTAAGCAGGAAAAACTGTACTGCGCACTTACAGGCATAAAAAATCCCCTGCTCATCAGAACAGGGGAGCTGTAGGTTAAAAACCGTAAGGTCTAGTTAGGGCGATTCATGATTTGCTCCGCTTCTGCAATGAATTCTTCGGGAGAGGCTTTGTAGCCGGTTTTCCCCATCGCTTTCAGGTTCATGTTGTTGGTCGCCTCATCCTTTTCTACGCGAAAGATCCATACCGTAGGGTAGCCTCTTACACCGAAGCCTTGCTGCAATTGGGCGTTTTGTTGGCGGATTTTCTGCGGTAGCTGTTTTCTTTTGGGAAAGTCCAGTTCCAGGAGTACCACATTATCTTCAGCCCACTCCTTGAATTCCGGTGTATCGAATACGGCTGCCTTCAATCGCTTGCACCAGCCACACCAGTCGCTACCGGTAAAATTCGCCATTATCGGTTTTCCTGTCTTTTCCTGTTGTTCGTAGGCTTCATTCAGGTCTACCAGCCAACCTTCGTTGGAAGCAGTGTATTCCTGTGCCAGGAGTCCGACAGAGAAAAGGGTCATCAGGAGGAAAGTGCTCAATGTTCTCATGTGTGGGTTCTTCTTTTTTTGCGTGCTACAAACCTAATAGATTCAAAAGCAATCCTTACCGAATAATACGCACAGTAGCCTTAAAAAGTGTCAAGAGCTACCCGATTTTACAGGTAGGTGCTTTATTGTGGCTATTTATGCATCGATAATCGTGCCAAAGGTGAAAGACTCAATTTCCGAAGGAAGTGTAGGTGATTTCTGCGGGCATTCCCTAATTTTGTGCCTCTACCAGCCCGGGTGGTGAAATTGGTAGACACGCTGTCTTGAGGGGGCAGTGGCCGCAAGGCCGTGCTGGTTCGAATCCAGTCCCGGGCACTTCTTTTTACCTTACTCTTGTATCACCAGCAGTTTCTTTCGAATGGTCTTTCCATTTACCTGTAACAAAATAGGGTAGAGGCCTGCCGCCCATTTTGCTGTAGAAAGGGTCATCTGCCGACAGTCGTGGCAGGTGCGCTGCCATTGTACTCTTCCCATAGGATCATACACCTGACAAGTGACCTCACCCGGTGCTTCCCACGAAAGTGTAACCGCCTGGGTGGCAGGATTAGGAAAAAGCTGAAGGTCAGGCATGCTTTGCACAGACTCAACCGTTGTCAGGGTATCCAGGATATAGGTGGCAATCTTGCTTTGATCAAAACGGACCAGCCGGTCCATGGAATCGTTGACAGCGAAGAATGGATAATTCAAAGGAGCATTGTTAAAATCACCGGGAACAGTATGGGCCAGTTGCCATGAGTTTCCGGTCCAATGATATTGCTTAATTTGATCGTCCTCCGGATTGCCAGGCATACTGATCATGAGCTGATTACCAGCAGGGTTGAGGTAGGTATTATATCCAGCGTAAGCGAGATTGGATGTGCCATTGATGGTATCACCCAAGATAGACCAGTTGTTTGATTGTTGCTCTGCTACCCACACGCTTCCCGGATCATAAGAAGTGGATATAGTACTGTATTCTCCAGCCGCCAAAATGCGCCCATCAAAGCTAAAGTCAAAGGATTTATTCGGCTGACTCCAGAATATTACAAACGAATTAAGTTGTGTATCTACAACCCATTGCTGACCGTTCCAATGGTACGCATAGATGCTACCTAGGTTATTATTTGCTACGATGTGCTCGCCATCTCCGCTAACTGATAGTGAATAACCAAGCCCGCGCTCTTTCGTATCGCCAAATATTCGATTTCCCTTTAGCCGCCACCTGTTTTGTTCCCATGCAAATACATCTATCACTCCACCAAAAGCGAGCGAGTCGCTATTGGTGCGATCGCTAACAACAGCGGTATTTCCATCGTAGGAAAAATCGATGCCCATGAACACGTAGGGTGATTCTTTCAGTACGCCCCGGTATAACCACTTGTTACTTCGCCAGTGGAAAACATGCACTCGATGAACAGTTTGGCTGTCAATAGTTTGGGTAGCGATTGCCATCAACCGATCCCCACGTCCATCTATGGCTACATATTGGTGGTAGAAAAACCCATAGTTTGAATCTGATACAATGGGTTGTCCTACAGCTTGCCAGCGCTCCTGTTTCCATTCGTACCGTTGTAGTTCACCCGGAAAGTTTTCACTTACGACCAATACATTCCCATCAGCAGATAAGGCAAAGGCTCGACCCTCGAGCTGTTGTGGAATGGCACGCCAGGTTTGACCTGTAACATTGGGCGCAATCACCAAAAATAGGAATGCGAGACTGAGAGGTAAGCGGTGCATAATTGGGTAGACGTTTCCTATAAATATCTATAATTCTTGTTGTCTATACCAGCAGACAAGCAAAATATGACAATAGGTACAAAAAAAGGGGGCCACACCGAGATGGTATGCGCCCCCAATACTCCCCTAATACACCAATAGCAAATATATTCAATCCGCCTGAATATGTGGTCTTTTTAACGAAATTTTTGCAGTGTAAATGCCCGCATTTCTTACAAGGAACCCACCTTGTACTTGCGTTCCGGCTTGATGATGAAGGCGATAACCATGCCCAGCAGCAGCCAGCGTATGATCAGATCGACACTCATCATCACTACATAGGGCAATGGGTGATAGAGCCATATCCAATTGTCGACATAGGTGGCCAGGGCGATGACGACCCCGATAACGGTTACAAATAAAACACGTTGTACCCAGCTACTGAGGCTCTCCACCACTTGTCGCAAGGCAAAGGCCAATAAAAAGCTAAGCAGAAAGTAGGTAATGGCAGCCTTTAGAAAGAGCCGCCAATCCATCACGGGTCGGCCTTCCTTCAGGTAAAACACCGAAAAAATGGGACCTCCCTCATGCAGCTCGCTGAAGCGTTTTACCTGCCCTTTGTCCGACATGTCTTCCGGCTGCGGTGGATAGTAGTAGACACCTGTATTGGGTAAGTCATCCTTAAGTGCTTGCACGGTTGTCGAAGCTTCATCCGGGAAAGGTAACAGTGAGCCATCATGCAGTTGTAGTACCGTCCAGGAGACTAATCCCCAAAGAAAATAGACGATCATACCGGCTACGGCAGCGAATAAGATTTTTTTCATGGTAGGGCAAATTGAACGATGAAATATATGATAATCAACCCACTACGCAAAATAGGAAACGATTACACTTACTTACCACCCGGTGAACGGATAAGATAACGGGGTCAACGTGTGGCCTGCTGGCTGAGCGGTGACGACAAGGTAATGGCAGATAGTTTTTCCATCCAGTGCTGGCGCACAGAGTCGAAAGCCGCTTTATTTTCAGCCTTTACCGGCTCTGATGGGGGGATTTTCTCCTTGAACGGGTCCACTTGTTTGCCATGCTTCCAAAAGCGGTAGCACACGTGTGGTCCGGTAGCCAATCCGGTAGCCCCCACATAGCCGATGGTTTCTCCCTGGCGCACGCGCTTGCCTTTTTTTATTCCCTTGGCAAAGCGGGACATGTGAAGGTATTGGGTGGTGTAGGTGCCGTTGTGACGCACTTTTACATAGTTGCCATTACCGCGTGTGTAGCCGGCTGCAATTACCACCCCATCACCGGTCGTCATGATGGGTGTACCCGTTGGGGCGGCATAGTCGGTGCCGAGGTGAGGTTTATTGCGCTTCAAAACCGGATGAAAACGGTTCATCGTGTATCGGGAGGTGATGGTGGAAAACTTTACGGGGGCTTTCAGGAAGGCCTTGCGCAAGCTATTGGCCTCATCGTCAAAGAAGTCGGCCTGGTCTCCCTTTTCAAACCAAAAGGCATAGTAGGGGTCGCCAAAGTGTTCGAACCAGGCGGCTTTGATATCACCAACACCTACGACTTCGCCATCTACCACTTTTTCATCGTAGATGACCTTAAACTTGTCGTTCTTTTGAATGCGATAAAAGTCAATGCTCCAGGCGTACACCTCACTCATGCGAAGTGCCAATACCGGGCTTGCTCCGGCTTCCTCCATCGATTCGTAGAGCGATGAGGTAATCACCCCAGCGGCACTTCGCTCACGATATTCTACCGGCCTTTGTTCTCGGTATACGTGTACGGAGTCAGCTTGACGAAAATCATACACAATGTATTCCAGTGCGCTGGGCTCGTATATGAAGCACTTCGCTACCGAGTCTTTATCGCTGAGCACGCAGTATGATTTACCTGCCTGAAACTTACGTACGTCAAATACAGGCTTGGAGGCTTCACTGATGTTGTGAATGGTAGTATAGTCGACACGGTGATTGGCCAGTACGGTACTCAGAAAGTCGTTGCGTCCCAGGGTAGCTTCTGTAACCAGGAATGAATCCTTAGGGAATCCGAAGACCAATTGTGGTTCTTCGATCACTACGGTATCCATATCAGCGACAGTTGTTGTGCTGGTTGTTGCAGGATCCCCTGTCTGACAGCCCCACCACAACAGCACACTTCCGACCCAAAACATCCATCTATGCATAGCACAAAGGTAACGCTTGGCTGCAGAGGGAGGATATAGGGTAATGCACAAAAGGAACCTACAAATCCCAGACACTAGGACGGTCCAGGTGGAGGTATTGTTTTAGATTGATCCAGAAGGCAATAACGAGGTAGAGGATAATGGGTGAGCCGAAGGTGAGGAAGCTGGCATAAATAAAATACATGCGTATGACGGATGACCGAATACCGAACTTCTCACCCAGATAGTGACACACGCCAAAAACCTTGGTTTCGAAGAATTTTCGTACCGTTTCCATATGCGCTAACCTTTATTCAAATCTACAGAATCTTGTTTTTATTTGTCAACTGCTTTGTTGCAGGATTTTATTTCCAACGGCACATTGTAAGCATCGTACAGGGTCGCAATAGTTTTTCTTTAGTTGCAGCATAGCCTGGCTTTCCCCGGCATGAGCAGCCGGTCTAACCAAAGCCGCCCACTTGCTGGTGATGCTATTCTTTTCTGGTGGTAATGCTGCCAGCCAATTGAGGGCCTTTTCCTGCAGATTGGGCTGGCTTTTATATCGACCATAAAAAAACACGAAGGGTATAACTGTATTGATCAATAGATTGTTTATAGCCGTTTTTCCTAATTTTTTCACCCTTGTCCGGCTTTGCTTGTCAAATTGGTAATGGTTGCGCCAATAAGTGCTGGGTGTCACATCGAAGAACCGGGACAACGTGGTTACATCTTCAGCCTCCAGGACTCGGCTAAACAGATGTTGGCTTTGGAATATCAACTGTGCCATTTGGGCTAGCCGTATCGTTGGAAAGTTGGCCGGCCGGAGCCGCATCCACTTCCAGGCACTGGCGGGGATTGGTTGTAGCGCGTATTTCTTGCGAAGGAAATCGTACTCCTTCTGTAATTCGACCGGATAGGCATCGGTAAATATTTGGGCCAGGAGTCCGGCTTGGCCAAACAACATCGCCTCCAGGGGTAATAGCTGGTTTTTGTGCTTGGCCAATAGCTTGAGAGGAAGCGACTTCGCCACCTGCTCAAAGGGAGTAGCATTCACCTTCATACCCATATAGCGCATCAACCGGATGTAAAAGGCCTCCTCCCAATTGTTATTGGTCCATTGCAATACGGTTTCTAACTCTTGTACCCGCTGTTCCATGCGCTCTATGGCCAGCCTTTCCAGCCAGGTTGTCCATACTACTGCGTCTACACTTTTCAGTTGGGCCGCGCAGGGCACCCAGCTTTTGTGGGCGATCAACGCCTCA
>CAJXXO010000025.1 GCA_913062655.1 uncultured Bacteroidota bacterium
CGGGTGAGTACCTGAGCTACAACAGCCTCGTTCTCAATTGGGTTTAATGAACAAGTTGAGTAGACCATCAAGCCACCAACCTTTAGTAATTTTAATCCTCTCAAAGCGATTTGTAGTTGCGTCGGATGCAAGATAAAACCATCTTTGGGGGACCACTTTTTGAAAATTTCCCTGAATGGCTATGAAGAAGGCGACTTCACCTTCATCATGGGCTATCCCGGTACCACTGATCGTTACCTGACAGCAGCCGCTGCGGAGCAGACCGTTTCAGAGACTTATCCGCTCTATGCCAAGCTGCTGGATGCGCGGTTGAAGGTGATGAAAAAATACATGGACGAAGACGAGGAAGTCCGTATTGACCTGGCCAGCGGATACGCCTCTTTGGCCAACAGCCATAAGTATTTTAAAGGGGTAGCTGAGCGTGCCACCAAGTCTGACTTCATTGACCAGAAGCGGGCGTATGAAGACCAATTTAACGCTTGGGCCGTATTGGACGAAGAACGCCAGGAAGAATATGGCGAAGTGATTGCCGAGCTATCAGAGCTGTATGAGAACAATAGCGAAATGAACGAAATGAGTGCCTACCTCAACTTTGCCGGCTTTGCCCCGGAAATGGTGATGTATGGCCTCAACTTTTTCCGCCTGCAGCGCCAGGTGACAGCCGACAGTATTTTTGAACAACAACCGGAAATACTAGACGACTTGCGGGAGACGACAGAGGAACACTTTGCTGAATACCATTCGGAGGTAGATGAAGCTGTAACAGCTAAAATGATGGCCCTGCTTTACGAAGGACTACCGGAAGATAAACGCCCGGACATTTTCACTGATGAAGCCTTTACGAAGTATGCAGGTGAGGAGATGGACTTTGCCAAGTTCACCCAGAAGATGTTTAAAAAGTCGCTGCTGACCAACGAGAAAAAAGCAGAGAAGTGGCTGAAAAAACCGAGCCTGGAAGAGCTGGAAGAAGACTTGGGCTACAAGTACTTCCAAAGCATCATCGGCACCTACATGGGTAGCATGATGGGTATGCAAATGGCCTCTTC
The DNA here is from genome assembly GCA_913062655.1 of uncultured Bacteroidota bacterium. Classification (GTDB taxonomy): domain Bacteria; phylum Bacteroidota; class Bacteroidia; order Chitinophagales; family S012-47; genus CAJXXO01. Next base: position 1,047 of record CAJXXO010000025.1, read on the forward strand.
CAAAGAAGAAAGGCTCATGGGCGACTATATGACCGGGATGCGCGAGATGCAACCGGAGCGGAAGTTCTACCCGGATGCCAACTCCAGCTTGCGCTTTACCTATGGTACGGTAAAAGCCTACCCCAATGATGAGGGTGAAATGTATAACCACTTCACCACGGCCGATCAAATACTGGACAAATACATCCCCGATGATGAGGAGTTTGACGTCCCTGCGGAGCTGTTGAGCCTGATTCGCGAGGAAGACTACGGCCGTTACGGAGAAGAGGGCAACTTGAAAGTTAACTTCCTCTCCAATACCGATATTACCGGAGGAAACTCTGGCTCACCGATCATGGATGCAGATGGCAACTTGATTGGTATTGCCTTTGATGGCAACTGGGAGTCCATGTTGTCTGACCTGTACTTTGAAGATGAGGTGACGCGAACCATCAATGTTGACATCCGCTACGTGTTGTTCATCATCGATAAGATGGCCAATGCAACGCACATCATGGATGAATTGGTAATTGCGGAGGCAAGTGCAAAAGCCGAAATGGAAGAAAAAGAGATGGAGCCGGCAGAAGAAGATGCCGATCGCTAACCGCTCTTGACAACAGACGCTATAAAGCCATCTCAAAAATTGGGATGGCTTTTTTTATGCGGGGGTATTGGTGTCGAGCCAGTGCACTACATAATCCAGTACTTCACCACGTTCCACCTCGTTGTGCACCTCGTGATACAGGCCGGGCCATTCCTTATACGTGGCGTTTTCACCAGCGCGGACACAAAATGACCTGGAGGCGGTGGGGGCGGTAATGGGGTCTTCGCCTCCGTGCATTACCAGACAGGGTATCTGCAACTGTGCCGCATGGTGCAGCGCATAAAGGCCTGCGCGCTGGGTACTTACAAAAAGCCGGGCCGTTACCCGGTCGTGGATGAGTGGATCGGTTGCGTAGGCGCTTACCATTGCTGGATCGTGGCTGGTCAACCGGGCCTCTACCCGGTTAGACTCCGTATACCGGGGCAGCACGTAGTAAGCAATTTTACTCAGCCCAACTTTTACGATATTAATATTCATGACCAACCGCAGCCATGGGCCGGAGGCGATGACACCGGCTACCTGTTGCGGCTTTCGCAATACGTAATTCAGTACCTGATTGCCCCCAAAACTGTGCCCGTATAACCATACCGGTCGATTCGGATACGCCTGATTCACGGCCCCCAGCAGGCGATCAATGCTCTCCATCAACAAGCCATAGCCAGGTGTATGTCCCCGCCTTCCCGGTGATGCCCCGTGGCCCCGTTGATCGAAGCCCATAACCGCATAGCCTGCTTGATTGAGCCTATCTGCAACATGCTGATAACGGCCGATGTGCTCCCCTAAGCCATGCAGCAGGGCCACTACACCTGTAGGCTGAGCCAATGGCCAGTGGACGCCCTGTAGCGCTAGTCCGTCTGAGGTGTGAAGATGGAACGACTCAGTCATCTACGATTTCCCAAAGAATATCGAAAGCGACCTCCGCCATTGTGTTACCGGAATCCAGCAGTGGGTTGATCTCTGTAATCTCCAATACCCGTGTCCGCTTGTCGCTGGTGAACATACGTAGCATCTGTATCACCTCTTCCGGTTGGAAGCCATCAGGAACCGGAGTACCTGTTCCTTGAGAAACGGAAGGGTCAAGGCTGTCTACGTCAAAAGAGACGTATAGCAGGTCACAGTCAGCCAGTTGTGCCAGCGATCGATTACAGGCCTCTTCGATGCCCATATCACGGATCTGCGGCACATTCCAATGCAGGATATTGTGCTTCTCGATCAGATGTGCCTCCTCTTTCTCATAGTCGCGCAATCCTAAAAAAACGAGGTTTTGCGGGTCAAGTTTGGGTTTTATACGCCCGATAAGTTTCAGCTTCTCCCAATAGATTTTTGTCTCTTCGGAAGGCTTGTTCTGTTGCATATCCAGGTTGTCTTCCGCCAGCGCTGTAGCCAGGGGCATACCGTGAAGATTGCCGGACGGAGTGGTGTAAGGCGTATGCAAATCGGCATGGGCATCTATCCAAATGATACCTAGCTTAGCAGTGGGATGCGCCATTTTTATACCGGCTATCAGCCCACCGGCACTGCCATGGTCTCCAGATACTACCAAAATAGTACTGTCATTCCCCAAAGCCTTCTTTACCGCTTTACTGCTGCGCTTAAACTGTCGTTCCAGGCCACGTATCCACTTGGCACTTCGGGTTTTCTCCGGCTCGTAGAGTAAGTGATTATCGTCTTTTACGCGTATGGTGGGGATGGTCTTGAAAAAGTCTTTGTCCTTTTTCAATGACGCAATCTTGATGGCATCAACCCCTAAACTGGCACCACGCGTGCCGGCTCCGATTTCGGAACGGATTTCAACAATTCTGTCAATGTGCATAGCGGTCTTTTTGGCTCCGCCCTCAGGGCGTCACAAAATTATCGAAAATGCGCGTCACCGCCAGGAAAAAGAAAAAACAAGGATAGGCATGTGAAATGAAGTGCGCCTTTGCATCTAATGGGGTGAACTGAAAAACAAATGTCATGAAATGGATCGTACTTGTACTCTTCGGCTGGTTGTCACTGGCAGCCCCTGAAGCACCCAGCGCTACGCTGGAAGGGGTAGTAACCCACCAAAAGCAAGCCTTCGAAAAGGTAACCGTCACGCTTAGCCCCGGAAACTACTCCACACAGACGGATGCCCATGGACACTACAGACTGGACGACATACCCCCCGGCACCTATACTATAACCTTTAGCCACCCCAAGGCGAAGCAAGAGATTCGAAAAGGGGTGAAGCTGTGGGCCAATCGCACTACAAAGCTGCACCTTTCCCTGCAACTGTTGCCCCACCCGCCCCAGCTCATTGAAGCGGTCGAAGACGCGGAGGCGGTTTCCGAACCCATATCCATTGATCAGACTGCACCCCAGCAGCAAGGCTTGGGCTACACGCCTATGAAAGCGGGTAATATTCGCACGCAGTCCGCCAGCATGTTTGACACCTACCGGGAAGAGGAAGGATTCAATACCGAAGCCTACGACCACATACAGGAGAATACCTTTTACCCTGCTTGGGAGAGCCCCTTGTCCACCTTTTCTATTGATGTAGACAATGCCGCTTACAGCAATATGCGCAGGTTCTTGACCAACAATCAAAAGCCCCCTCGTGATGCCATCCGACTGGAAGAACTGGTCAATTACTTTGACTATGCCTATCCCAATCCTGATGAAGAGACCCCTTTTTCGGTAAACATGGAGCTGGCCGATTGTCCGTGGAATGCCCAGCATAAACTGGTGCATATTGGCCTGCAGGGCCGGCAGTTGGACTACGAGAACATCCAACCGAGTAACCTGGTCTTTCTCATCGATGTATCCGGCTCTATGAACCACCCCAAAAAGCTACCGCTGGTAAAGCAATCCTTAAACTACCTGGTAGACCAACTGGGGCCGAATGATCGTATTGCCCTGGCCGTGTATGCCGGAGCAGCCGGACTGGTATTGCCCTCCACCCCGGCAAGTGACAAAGCGACTATTAAAGCGGCTATTAACAACTTGCAGGCAGGCGGTTCGACTGCTGGTGGAGCTGGTATTCGATTAGCCTATCGAGTAGCTACAGACAACTTGATTGAGGAAGGAAATAATCGTGTGATCATTGCCACCGATGGCGACTTCAATGTAGGACAATCCTCCAATAGCGAGATGATTCAGCTCATGGAGGAAAAGCGAAAGTCAGGTGTGTACATCACCGTAATGGGCTTCGGCATGGGTAACTACAAGGACAGCAAGATGGAGAAGATCGCCCAGTATGGAAATGGCAATTACTTCTACATCGACCGGGAGGCAGAAGCGCAAAAGGTGTTTGGGAAAGACCTGCGGGCCACCCTGTTTACCATCGCCAAGGATGTGAAGCTACAGGTGGAGTTTAACCCCGCCCTGGTGGACAGTTATCGACTAATCGGCTACGAAAACCGTAAGATGGATAATAAAGACTTTGATGACGACAAGAAAGATGCCGGAGAACTGGGTGCCGGACATACCGTAACCGCGCTTTACGAGATTGTACCGGCCAAAGATGCTGCCCCTACTACCGGGCTGAAGTACCAGGATAAGGACATGTCAGCAGCCGCCAAAAGTGGTGAATTACTGACACTCAAATTGCGCTACAAAGCGCCTGATAGCGACACCAGCCAATTGCTATCGCAGTCGCTAAAGGATCGTGATGCCACCTGGCAAAACAGCACCGATAATTTCCGCTGGTCAGCCGCTGTAGCCTTATTCGGCATGCTGCTGCGCGACTCGGAATTTTCAGGTGACGGCACTTATGCGCAAGTATTGTCAATGGCCCGCCAGGCCAAGGGTGACGACCCGGATGGTCTCCGGCAGGAATTCATAGATATGGCAGCCGGCTACATCAACCATGTAGCGGTAGCCGGACCGTAGAAAAGTGTAACATGGATGTGGTGCGGAGGTCACGCGAAAGCGTGGCCTCTTTTTGTAGTAGGAAACCAAATGCTACATTTACCGTTGAATGCAAGTGTATGAGACGCTATCTGCTTTTCTTCATCCTGGCAATGACATTAACAGCCGTAGGCTGTAACCGCAAAAGTGGTTGCCCCTCTTACAACAAGAAGACCGGTGAATACCGCATCAAACCGAAGAAAAAGAGCTCTTCCAATCTCTTTCCGAAAAACATGCGCAAGGAGCCTTAGCGCGTATATTGCGCTATCCATGCGGCATGCTGCGGGTATCTGGCCAGCAACATTTCTTTGTCCCCCAATTCAAAATCGTCCGCATGGAAACCCGGTGCCAGGGTGCAGCCAAATAAAGTATATGCTCCGTCCGTCTCTGCGGCCATCCAACTGTTATGGGGCACCACTACCTGAAAAGCTTCCAGCTTTTCCGGATTGGGCCCAAGGCGATGCGCTACCGGCATGCCTGTCGCATTAATCCAACTCAACCGCAACGGGCTTCCGGCATACCAATGCCAGATTTCATCCGATTGTAGCCGGTGTATGGCAGAAAAATCGCCTTGTTCCAGCAGGAAATAAATGGCTGTACCCGCCAGCCGCTCGCCCTGGTATCGCTTTGGCAGACCGGCCGGCATCAGGGTGTCGGCTGCTGCGTAATGTGGGGCCCACCATCCCCCTTCCGGGTGCCTTTCCATGGCAAAATGACGTTTCCAATAGGCAGCATCAAGAGTCGGCATGTTGGGCTAGGTATTCGTCTACAATCAATTCCAGTACATCCAAAGGTATCGAACCATTATTGAGCAACAGGCTGTGAAAGGCCTTAGCATCATATCGATCCCCCAGGGTCTGCTTCACCTTGTCGCGCAATGCCAATAGTTTCAGCTCCCCAATTTTGTAAGCGCAGGCCTGACCGGGATTGACGATATAGCGCTCTACCTCGGCTACAATGGCGGGCTCCGGCATGCCAGCATGCTGGCGCATAAAAGCAATCGCCTCCTGACGCGTCCAGCGTTTCCAGTGTATCCCCGTATCGACTATCAGCCGAACAGCGCGCAGCAGCTCCGACTGTAGCCGCCCGATATTGGCATACTCATCTTTCAACCAGCCCTCCTCATAGGCCAATCGCTCTGCATACAGGGCCCAGCCCTCTACGAAAGCAGTAAAAGGAATAATCTTGCGGAAGAAGGGCACCTCTTCCAGCTCCATTTGCAAGGCCACTTGCAGGTGATGACCAGGCACGGTTTCGTGGTAGGCCAGGGTAGGCATAGCCCATTTGACCACCTTACGCATATCGCCCAGGTTGACATAAAATATGCCGGACCGGTCACCCCCATAAGAAGGTGGTTCGTAATACGCTTCCGGAGAAGTAGATTCCTTAAAGCGCGGCAGCCTTTCGATGATGACCTCTTTTTGTGGCACATCGGCCACCAGCTCGGGTAATTTCTGCTCGGCTTCGCGTACCATTTGCTCATAGGCGTCCAGGCAGGCCAGGCGACCTTCATAATCGTCCGGATAGGTAAACCGTTCATCAACGTTCAGTGACTGCAAAGTGGCCGCCAACGGTTGGGCCGTATCATACCCCAGCTTCTCGAGTGCCAGCCGCAGTTCACCTTCAATGCGCTCCATCTCCCGCCAGCCCAGATCGTGTACCTCGCGGGGGGAAAGGTCAGTAGTAAGGTGGGACCGCAACACATAGGCATAGTAGCGCTCGCCATCCGGCAGCTTCCATACACCATCATCATCGCTGACCTGCTCCAATATAGAGTTGAAATATTGCCGCAGCTCCTGGTAGGCGGGATACACATGTTCTTGCAAGGCTTCCTCAACCGCCTGGCAATACTTTCTGGCTTGCCGTGGCGATACGCGGTTAAGGTTGCGCACCTTACTTTGAAAGGTGGTGAATAATGAATGGGATTTAGCCTTCGGTTTTACAAATTCATCCAATTCCTGGATCACCTTTTCTACTACAAAACGGGGCGGATAGATGCCTTGCTTAGCGGCTTTTTGCATCCGTCTCGTCACTTGGCGAAGCTTACGCTTGAAGCCTTTGAGTCGTTGAATGTAATGCCGGGCATCACGGCCGGTTTCCAACTGATGGATGGTGATCATAAAGGTGGGCAACTCCTTGTGCACGCCCGACAATTGATTAACCGGATAATCATGGTATAGAAAAGGTTGTCTTCGGGCCTCATTTTCAAGGTACCACTCCAACACCCGGTACGAGATCTGTTCCTGCGGGTTCAAGCGCTCGAAGTCGTAACTGCGTAATATTTTCAAGTCCACCCGAAACCGGTGATTTTGGGTCTGCCGAAACCGCCCCGACACATCGGTCAATCGACTATTATGACGATAGATACCAAACCGCTCCAGAATGCGCGCCAATGAGAGTAGTTCGGGGTTTTCCAAAGCAAAGTCAAACACCACCCGGTTGAAGAACATGCCAATGGTAGGCGGTTTTAAATAGTAATTCCGCGGTGGCCACAATCCTCGTATGAAATTGCCTATACCCATTATTTACCATCCCATTGCCGCATCATCGCCTCTGAAATCTGCCCCCCCTTCCAGTTGTCCATTGGGTAGTATTCGTATGGCATCGACTGCACCATATGGGCTTCGCTCACGCAGGGTATGGCCCCGTGCTGTCAACTGTGCCATAGTGAGGCTGTCGAGTGCCGTATCTTCAAAGTACAGTATATCCGGTTGCCACTGGTGGTGCACCCTGCCGGCATTGACCGCTTCTTGCAGGCTAAGCCCATGAGCGGTTACATTTAAAAAGGCCTGCAATACACTGGTGATGATTTTGGAGCCGCCCGGGGACCCCACCACCATATACAAGTCGCCCTCCTTTTCGATGATGGTAGGTGTCATCGAGCTGAGCATTCGTTTGCCGGGTGCAATAGCATTCGCTTCTCCACCGATAAGGCCAAATTGATTGGGCACACCGGGTTGGATGGAGAAATCATCCATCTCATTGTTTAGAAAATAGCCCCCTCCTTCTACCATCACTTTGGAGCCATACCGGCTATTCAAGGTAGTGGTAATGGCGATGGCATTGCCTGCCGGGTCCACGATGGAAAAGTGAGTGGTCTCCTCTGACTCCTGCCATTCTATCGTGCCCGCCTCTATGGCTTCACTGGGGGTGGCGCGCTGTGTATCGATCAGTGTCAACCGCTCATCGAGGTAAGCTGCCGACAATAAGGTATCCACCGGAACGGCTACAAAATCCGGGTCTCCCAGGTATTTGGCGCGGTCGGCATAGGCGAGGCGCTCTACCTCTGTAAGTAAATGCAGATAGCGATCGGTATTCCATCCCATACCGGCCAGGGGGAAGTGGGACAGGTGGTACAGCATCTGGGCAAGCAGAATGCCTCCGCTGCTCGGCAGGCCCATGCTGTAAAACCTGTACGCCCCATAGTCGAATTGTATCGGTTCTCGCCAAACGCTTTGGTAGCTGCGCAGGTCGTTTGGTGTGAGAAGGCCTCCTGCCGCTTGTACACTACGGATAAGGCGTTGGAGGTTCTCGCCCTCATAAAATCCGGCTCTTTTGTATTGCTGAATGCTACGTAAGGTGCGTGCCAGATCCGGTTGCCGCAGGGTGTCCCCCGAATGCCAGCCAATGCCGAGTAGCGGGATACGATCGTGGGTGTTGTAGGTCAGCAGGTCATCCTGCACGTCACGCAGCCGTTCGGCTTGCAGGGCGGTGATGGGAAAGCCATCTTCTGCCATGGTGATGGCAGGTGCTAGCAGGGAGGCCCAGTCCTGTGTACCAAATCGTTCGTGCAGCCGCACCATACCATCGACCGAACCGGGCACGCCTACTGCCAGGGCCCCATTGCGACTCCACCCGGGCTCCGCCTTCCCATTTGCGTTGAGGTACATGTCTCTTGTCGATTGCTCGGGTGCAGTTTCCCGAAAGTCAAGGGTGTGAACTGCGCCTTCCGAAGTACGGTAGACGGCAAATCCACCCCCTCCCAAATTGCCGGCTACGGGATACACCACTGCCAGCGCAAAGTGCACCGCTACCGCAGCATCTACCGCATTGCCCCCTTGTTGCATCACCTGTACCCCCACTCGCGAAGCGTATGCCATGGCACTCACCACCATCGCCTCATCAGCAACCAGCCCCTGATAGCGAATACCATAACGTTCCTTGAAATGGTCTATCTGCTCAGGCCGGCTTTCTGCCATCGGGGAACAGGCCCACAAAGACAGCAAACACACAGTTACAATCCAACCCCATCTTTTCATGCTGTAATGGTACCAAAAATTGACACATTTTTTAATGACCCATGCAACGCTTTTTTATCCATTACCATCTATCAACATACAAAGGCAATTTCAGAGCAAGGTTAACTCTGTTACAGTCTCTCTTCATTTTGATTGCGTTTTTTTAGAGCGAAGCCGGAAGCCACGTACAGCGTGGCTTCTTTCGTTTGTGTAACTTGCCCTCATGCAACGCTCAGCTATTATCATTGGCGCCTCCACCGGTATTGGGGCAGCCGTAGCAAATCGTCTCAGTGCAAAAGGTTGGACCCTCGGCCTGATGGCGCGCAGTACCGATACATTGCATGCGTTGGCTGAAGCTCTACCGGGGCCATGCTATGTACAAACGATCGACCTGAGAAATCACGAAACGGCCTTGTCTGGGTTGCAACAGCTTTGGACTGCAATGGGAGGGGTACACCTCGTGTGGGGCAATGCCGGCATCAATCATTTGTTTCCCTCCCCGGACCAGACCGATGAAGTCATCCGGGTCAATGTGCTGGGGTTGGTAGGGTGCCTGGAGTGGGCCCGCGAACAAATGCTGGCACAGGGCCACGGTCATATAGCCGCTACCACTTCCATCGCCTCTATCCGCGGCTCCGGTCCTTCTCCGGTATATGGCGGAACCAAAGCTTTTCTGGTCAATTATCTGGAAGGGTTGGCCAAGCAGGCTTACAAACGGCAGCAACCGTTGACGGTGACCGATATCCGGCCCGGCTATATTGCCACCTCGATGACACAGGGACAAAAAGGGCTCTTTTGGTTGGAAGACCTGGATAAGGCAGCCGATCAGATCGTACATGCACTGGAAAAGCAAAAGCGTGTAGCCTATATTATGCCTCGCTGGCGTTTGATTGCCCTACTCATGCGCTTTTTCCCCTGGTGGATGTACCGCAAGGTGTAACCTATAGCAAAAGTTGAAATACGTATATTGGAGGTATGGCTTCTCGCAGATCCTTTATCCAACACCTCAGCAAAGCCTCCCTTGCCGGATTGGCCTTGCCCTACCTCGACACCCATCAGTTGCCCGCTATTGCGGCATACAAAAATCGAGCGGGCTACACGGATGAGGAGCTGGTTGCCGATGAACGGTTTTGGGGACGGGTACAGCAAGCCTATACCGTTTCACCCAATCTGATCAACCTCAACAATGGAGGCGTTTCCCCGCAGGTACAAACGGTACAAGATGCGGAAGACCAACTGAACCGGCAAGCCAATCAAGGGCCGGCCTACTACATGTGGCGGATTCAGGATAAGCAACGCATCAATGTGAAGCGGCCATTGGCCCGATTAGGGGGGTGCTCCCCCGATGAGATTGCCTTGCTTCGCAATGCTACGGAGGCATTGGAGAATCTGTTGTTTGGTTTCGACCTGCAGCCGGGCGATGAGGTAATAACCACCGATCAGGACTATCCCAGCATGTTGGCCGCCCTGGACCAGCGGCAAAGAAGAGACGGTATTGTCGTAAAAAAGATTCAAGTACCGGTACCCTTGACCGACCCACAGGTGCTGATCGATCGTTATGCGGCTGCCATTACACCGAAGACCAAATTGCTTTTGGTATGCCATATGATCAACCTGACCGGGCAAATACTACCCGTGAAAGCCATCACTGACCTGGGCAGAAGCAAGGGTATACCCGTTATCGTGGATGGGGCACATACTTTTGGGCAGATCCCATTTACCATGGATGAGATAGGGGCCGATTACTTTGGGACAAGTTTGCACAAGTGGTTGTGCGCGCCATTTGGTACCGGTATGCTGTACGTAAGGAAGGAAAAGATAGCTTCCGTGTGGCCATTGATGGGCAGTGTCGAGGAGGAATGGGATAGCATTACCAAGTTTGAACACATCGGCACACGATCTCTACCCGCTGAACTGGCCATAGGCGAAGCGATTGCCTTTCACGAAACCATCGGCACCGCCCTGAAAGCCAGGCGCCTGCGTTATCTGACCGACTATTGGGTAAGTAAGGTGAATGAGCTTCCGGGTGTGCACTTCAATACTGCCTTTGCCCGGGAACAGTACGGTGCTATTGCCAATATTCGCATAGAGGGACTCACGCCACAAGAGTTACAGCGTGCACTTTTTCGAGACTATCGACTGTTTACGGTAGCTATCGATCACCCTGATGTGCAGGGGGTAAGGGTATCCCCCAATATTTACACCCGGTTGAGCGATCTCGACCTGCTCGTGGAGGCCATCCACCAGTTGGTTGGCTAATGCTATTCGGTTTCGATAGGCGTCAACGTATACCCTTCTGCTTCCAGCAATTTGATCACGCCCTGATCGCCCAGCAAATGGCCGGCCCCTACAGCAATGAAGGTGGTTTGCGCTTTGACTAGCTCTTCTATCTTCGGAATCCAATTGCGGTTGCGCTGGTCGAGGAATGACTCACTGAACTCCATAATATCATCGTATTCTGATGTCATGAGATGGTGCAAGGAGTCCAACTTTTGCTCTTTGTAGTAGCGAATCAGTTTTCCAAACTCCTCATTGGTCTCCTGGTAATCGCGCACAGAAGTCATCACCATTTCAATTTGGCTTTTCATGGGCAGCCCGTTTATAACGGCAAGCTGATCTTCAATCGTTTCCAGGCCCACGATAGGAATTTCAAGGCTATCTGCGATTTTTTTAAACTCCAACTCAAATGACATCGGCATTTCACCTAGCATGTTGGTCAGAAATACTTGTGACAAGGCAAAGGGCTTCATTTTTTGATACGACATCCATTCCATTTTAGACAGGCCTATCGTATCCCGGAAGAAGGTTGCCAGGGTATCCATTTGCTCAGGGCTCAAAAAGTCAGATAGAGTCGTATCGCCTTTATACATCAGGCCCATGGCGGCCCCCATCATCGACTCTTCATCGAGTGGAATTTCAAGGGCTAATTTTTCAGCCTCCATGAGGGTTTTCTTCAGGTGCTCCCCAAAGACAAAGTCCTCTTCTTTGATAAGGTGAATGGTGCCGTAGAGGTAAGATGGTTCTTCCAATGCTTCGCCCTCAATTCGCCACAAAAGCGATTGTCCATCTTCGGCTACGGTATCGGATTGTTGAGGTTGGCTGGCATTGCAGGCCCATAAAAAAACGACAGGGGTGGACAGTACAAGGAGTAGAAAACGCATAAAGTCTGTTTTGTGCGCTAATTTACAGGGTAGAACGCATACCTGCACTATGAGACGATTTATCCGTGCATTGGTCCACGCCATACAGGGAATTGGGCTTGGCCTGCGGCAAGAGCGGCATCTTCGCTTCCATGCCATAGCCGCTGCGGGCGTGGTGGGCTTAGCGGTATGGCTTCCCCTACAACTATGGGAATGGATCGTTTTATTATTGTGTATCGGTATGGTATTTGCTGCAGAGTTGATCAATGGCGCTTTGGAGCGCGTGGCCGATGTGGCGCACCCCGCTACACACCCACTGATAAAGGCAGCGAAGGACATGAGTGCAGGAGCGGTGCTGGTATTGGCTGTCATCAGCCTTGTGGTTGGGGTGCTGATATTTGGCCCAAAGTTGTTGGGATAATCGCACCAAAGGCAACTTTATGACATGTAATCTAGTATACTGAGCGACCTAAATCGCTAGTTTAGTGTTTATTAGCGCATATGCAAAAATGGCTGACCATAGCATTTCTTCTCCTGCTGCTGGGTAACCCTAAAACCCACCAGGCGACCCACATTGTGGGGGGTGAGATCTTCTATGAATGTCTGGGGAATAATCAGTACCGGGTTACGCTTCGCGTATACCGCGATTGTTTTGGTGGGCAAGCGCCTTTTGACAACCCCGCGTACGTAACCGCATTTAATGCCAACGGCTTCTTTTCAAACTTCACCTTTTTCAGTCCTCAGGTGACCAACATACCGGTAGTGGTAGACAACCCCTGCCTGGTGGCACCTCCCAATGTATGTGTAGAAGAGGGCGAGTACACGAAAGTGATTACCCTGCCGCCAGACCCAAATGGCTACACGCTGGTGTACCAACGATGTTGTCGTAATAATACGGTACTGAACCTTTCCAACTCCGGAAACCAGGGAGGCACCTATACCGTGCAGATCCCCGGGAATGCTACCGCCAATTGTAACAACAGTGCCTACTTCAAAGATTTCCCCCCCGTAGCCATTTGCTCCAATGATCCATTGGTTTTTGATCATGGCGCCATCGACCCGGATGGAGACAGCTTGGTCTATCGACTTTGTGCGCCCTATCGGGGTGCAAGCAGTAATAACCCCGCACCAAATATTGCTTCCACTCCACCTTATGGCACCGTCAACTTCAGCTTTGGCTACAGCGCCACCAATCCGTTGGATGGCAATCCCGGGCTTTCCATTGATCCACAGACGGGCGTAATAACCGGCACCCCAACTTTAGCGGGCCAATTTGTGGTGGGTGTTTGTGTAGACGAATATCGTAATGGGCAATTGATCAATACCTTGAGACGTGACTTTCAATTCAATGTAGCCAACTGCAATAAGGTCACCCAAGCGATTATCCCGGGTGCCTCCAATGGTTTTATTGCTGTGTGCGACTCGTTTACTTTTTCTTTTGGGAACCAGAGCATAGGTGCCAATAGCTACCTGTGGGACTTTGGCGTGGCCAACTCGACCACGGACACCTCACGCGCCCGCACACCCACTTTTACCTTCCCAGATACGGGTATCTATCAAGTGACCCTTATTGCCAACCCTGGAACACCCTGTGTGGATACAACGGATGTAGAGGTACGCGTCTTTCCCGGCATCAAGGCCGACTTCTTCATCGACCCGCAGTGCCCGCAGGAGCCTATTGTTTTCGACAATCTGTCAGCAACCACCTATGGCAGCATAGTGGATCAGTTCTGGTCCTTTGGCGATGGTACCAGCTCCATCGATGTTAACCCGGTGAAGACCTACGACAGAAGTGGTTTATTTAATGTATCGCTTACCATAGAAAATGACATAGGCTGCATAGCCATAAAACGTGATACCTTACGTATACACCCCTTGCCGGTAGCCGCTTTTGATTTGGAAGGCGGTTGTATTCTCGAGACCATTACCCTGACCAATCAAAGCTCTGTATCCAGTGGGCAGATCACACAATTTGATTGGCGCATTGTGGGCGACAGTACATTCAGTACCGACAGTAATACCACTTATGTGTTTCAGCAAGCCGGCAACTACGATGTGCAACTTATCATCACTACAGATCAAGGCTGTCGGGATACCGCTTCACAAGCCATCACCATCCGGCCACAACCAGTGGCCGAAGCCTTTGGCGACACTATAGTTTGCCCGGGCGAACCGGTGCGCCTATCGGCTACCGGTGGAGACAGCTATAATTGGGGGCCTTTTGGGGTAACCTTCGATACTCCAACCGATTCAAGTACCCTCGCCTATCCGCTGGAGCCTACCCGATTTGTGGTGACCGTGGCCGATGATTGTTACTTCGACACGGCACATGTTTTCGTAGATGTTTTCCCCACACCCAATATTCAGGCTCGCCCAGATACATCAATCATAGCCGGAGAGCCGGTAGCGCTTACCGCCACCAGCGATGCAGGAGACGATTTTGTCTGGACGCCTACCACTTACCTGAACAGTGCTACAGAGCGCTTTCCCATCGCCAGGCCCGAGTCGAATATGTTGTACCTCGTATCCATTGCCAATTCTTTTGGCTGTGAATCCTCAGATGAGGTACAAATCTGGGTAGAACCCATATGCGACCAACTTTTTATCCCTGAAGCCTTCACCCCTAACGGAGATGGCAGGAATGATGAAATTGCTCCGATAGATTTTGGCCAAAATGAAATGATAAGCTTTCAGGTGTTCAACCGATACGGGCAGCTAGTATTTGAGAGCAACAGCTTTGACACTACCTGGGATGGTACTTTAAACGGGGAAGAGCTGCCCATGGCCACTTACGCGTACCTGTTGCGGGTACTGTGTGACGAACGGGAGGTGTTGTACAGCGGCAATATCACCCTTATTCGTTAAGCTAATTTGCCGGCCAGGTATTGGGCCGTAGCGGACTTCTTTTCTTTAGCTAACGCCTCAGGTGTTCCTTCAAATACCAATTGGCCCCCTCGCTTGCCGCCTTCCGGACCCAAGTCAATTACCCAATCGGCACATTTGATCACATCTGGGTCGTGTTCGATTACAACTATGCTGTGGCCATTATCAATCAACGCATTGAAAGCGGTAATCAGCTTCTGAATATCGTGAAAGTGGAGTCCGGTAGTTGGCTCATCAAAGATGAAGAGATGCTTGCTACTGTTGCGGCCTTTGCTCAAGAAGAATGCTAGCTTCACCCGCTGGGCCTCGCCTCCAGACAAGGTGCTGGACGATTGTCCGAGTTTGATGTATCCGAGTCCAACATCCTGCAGCGGTTGCAATTTATTGACGATGTCTTTGTGTTTGCTGAAGAAGCTGAGGGCTTCTTCCACGCTCATCTCCAGCACATCATAGATGCTCTTGCCATTGTAGGTAACATCGAGTATTTCTTGCTTAAAGCGTCTGCCACCACACTCTTCACAGGTGAGGTGAATGTCAGCCAAAAACTGCATCTCTATGGTTACTTCTCCTTCGCCTTTGCAATTTTCACAACGCCCTCCTTCTACATTGAAGGAAAAATGTTTGGGCTTCAGTCCTTTCAGCTTGGCCTGCTGCTGACGGGCAAAAAGGTCACGAATGGCGTCAAAGGCTTTAACGTAGGTAACAGGGTTGGAACGGGAGGACTTGCCGATCGGGTTTTGATCGATCATCTCTACCGTATCGATCTGATCTACATCGCCAGTCAAATCACTGAACAGCCCGGGCTTTTCGCCATTGGCGTTCAACAATTGTTGCAAAGCCGGGTAAAGAATCTTCTTCACCAGGGTGGTTTTCCCCGAACCGCTCACGCCTGTGACCACCGTCATAGCCTGCAGCGGAAAGTGGGCCGTTACCTCTTGCAGGTTATGCTGCCGGGCGCCCTCCAATACCAACTGATAATCGACCCGTCTGCGCTGTTGCGGCACCGGTATCTGCCTCTCTCCAGACAGATATTGCTTCGTGAGGCTGTCTTGCTCCATCAGCGCTGCATAGTTTCCTTCCGCCACCACATAGCCGCCATGAATACCCGCCTCGGGCCCCATATCAATGATG
>CAJXXO010000026.1 GCA_913062655.1 uncultured Bacteroidota bacterium
GGTGAAAGCTGGCGGTAAGCAGGAATAGTTTCAGAACGGCCTTCGACAGGCTAGCATCCAAATGCAGTGGTTTGTCTTTGTTATTGACTACTTCAATACTGAGTGTGGCGAAAATACTCGTCAGAATACCTATCGTAATTAAATCGACCAACACCATTACAATGAGCGTGACCTTTGCCCTAATTAATTCACTATCGGTCAACAGTTGCATTCTTTCCACCAAATCCTCTTGCCGTACTTTTTCATAATCCAAAAAATAGGTAAGGTCTACATAAAAGACAAAAATGGATACCGCACCCAGGAGCAAGAATCGCTTTCTCATCTCCGCTTGCCGGTATATGTCCGGTTGGTGAACGAAAAGACGGATGTAATGAAATAAAACAAAGAAAAAGCCTAATACTAGTAGCGCACTTAACAGATTGGAAATCCAGGGCCCAGCCAACTTGGCGTACAATTCGTCTACTGTTACTTCCATACCAAAAATATTGTTTTGATATGGAGCAGAAGTGGTGAGGTTGGGGAGCGCCTAAAAGTAACAACTACTTGGCAATAGGCATGATAATTAAAACGCCTTTTTGGTCAAGTTAGCGGTACGCACACCGGATACCGCTTGCTGAAACTCAAAGGTAAACTCCGGATCGCGGGAGCTGGAAGCAAAAGCACCAAAGCGTGGCTCCGTCTGTAACTCCTCTACCTGCTTCAAGTAAACGGGAAAGGCCATAGCCGTTACTTCACCCTGTTGCTGCCCCTGCTGGCGCAAAACTTCCAGGATGCCATAGGCAAAAGGTGAGTGCCCCCCTTTTGGTCCGTCATCTACATACACCTTATTACCGGAAGTCAGATACAACCGCGTCTTATCCCCACTGTTGGAGTACTGAATATCGCCAAAGGCCCCTCCAAAACAGGCATCGATCATCACGAATATTTTATTGAATCGACACCGATCCAATTTCATACTGAGCCAGCTAAGGGGCACATAGCTTTCCTCTTTTCGTCTGGCGTTTTTCTCCGAGTCGTAGGTAGCCAGATAACCATCCTGCATAATGTTGTCGTATATACCATGCCCGGCAATGAAGACAAACAACCTATCCTCTTCATTGAAGTTGCCTTCCAGGTAGCTGTACACTTTATCCTCAAATTGTGCTTTAGTTGGGTTGAAGAGGGTATCGATCTCAAAACCATATTTAGTAGCCAGTTCAGCTTGAATCGCACGGGCATCCCTGACGGGATTGTTGAGGTTGTTCCACTCCTGATAGGTGTCTGAAGCAATAAACAGGGCGATATTGCGACTTTTAGGTTTGCCAAAGGAAATGCGATCGGTAGTGGTAGTGGTATGCTGGGATGGGGGTACCCGCTTGATGATAAGGGTATCTGTGGCACGGTTACCAAATTCATCAACCGCCTCTATGATATATTCATTGGTACCGATCGCCAGTGAGACGAAAGTCTCCAGAATGCTACCTTCAAGCATCGTTACCGCTTGGTTGTTGAGCCGCACTGCCTTGATACCACTTCCGTCAAAGATTTTGGCTTCAATAGTAGCCGATGCTTCCTGGGTCTCTGTCAACCCGCCACGAGTCAACCGGGGGGTGCGCACTTCAATCTCCGGGGGTATGGTATCTACCGACATGGCTAGTACAGGTGTGGTGTATGCCAAGCCAAAATCTACCCCATGGATGTAGGATAATACTTGCTCATAATTTTCCGGCTTAGACAATTGGCCCGACAGGTAAGCTTCCAGCTCTTTGATGGATATCATGGTATCCGGACGTGGCATGGCATTGGCTGCGCCTGTCAGCCCTTCAATTACGTAATGAGTTATTAAGGCATTCGAAAGGCTATTTCTCTCTCTCCTGGGCCCAAAAGGACTGATTACCCCCTGATAGGTGGTTTGGTTTATGTCACGCTCACTGGAGATGAGCGCAATCATTTCGCTGGCAAAACCGGGATCTGAGGCATCCAAAACCAGCAATTGCTTCGTGGCAGGCGCGAGCGATAGCCAATTATTAAGGAGTTGGGCCGGAATAACATTCGTAGTATCTGCCCCATAGTCAGCCGCCAACAAATAGGATTGCTCTTCCTGGGTGGTCTGCCCGGCAAAATAGGCTACGAAAGTATCGCCTGGTTTAGTCTGTTCGATAACCTGGGTGAAAGCCTGCTGAATACCTTTCCGGGTGGCCTTCTGACCGGTTAATACTGTTGTATGTACCCTGTCAAAAAGCAGTGAGGCCTCGCCCTTGAAGGCTGCAGCAACAGCCGTGGCATCCTGCTCGGCCCATTGGTACTGCAAGTCGGCATAATCGTTTATTCCAATAGCCAGAACATACAAATCTTTGCTACCATCCTTATCCGCTTGCAGTCGTTCTAGTGCTTTCGCCTCTGCATAATAGGAGGCTGCTTTGGCCGCTTCTCCCGTTGCATCATGTATCCAGCCCAGGAGCTCAAAACTGTTCACCACTTCGTCACTGCCTAGCTGCCGGGCCGCCTGCAACGCATTTTGGTACGCCAGAACACCCTTGTCGTATTCCTCCATTTCCTGGTGGCACCGTCCAATCCAACCTTCGTATAAATAGATTTCCAATGGTCGCGGCTTCTCGCCTTGCATTTCATAGTCGAGCGCTTGCCTATACCACTGCAGAGCGGTCGGCCAGTCTTTAGCCTCTTTGTAAACAGAAGCCGAGTCCCATGCCATATCGGATAAAACACGATGTTTATAAATCCGCTGGTACTGGTCTTCCATCCAATCTTTGGCGGCTTGTACCTCAGACTTGTACCAACCTTTTTCCAGAAACAAGTTGAAATCGTTTACCGGCCCATAGGCATACTCCTCTTCTGAGGACAAAAGATCCAACGTTCGCTGATAGAATCGATACGCCTCCTTTTTGTGTCCGGTTAGCAATTTCAAATGACCGTAATTGATATTCCATGCCATCGTAGTGCTGTCTATCGCAAAGGCCTCCTTAATGTAGGGTGCACTTTTTTCAATCTCGCCCTGCTTCATGTAGTACCACCCAATATTACCGGGTGCGGAACTGAACCAGGGAGCACCTTCAGCTACAATTTCCAGGTCAGCAATGGCATCCGCATATTGCTCCAGTTCTCCATAACAACCACTTCGATTCCAATAGGCATTCAGGTACGTGGAGTCCATTCTGATGATGCGCGAATACCAGTCGATGGCTTTGAAATAGGCTGAATCCAATTGATAACTGAAGCCAATATTATTCATGGCCTCTTTCTGGATATAAGGGTCTTGCAGGGCTTTACCCATGGCGTACAGCACCTCGCTGTTCAATCGGGCTTCCTCTAATTGTTGCGCGGTAAAGTGTTGCTGAATCATCGTCAGCCAATCCTGCGCGATGGTGTCTTTCAGGTAAAAACCATACTGCTGAACAAAGGGGTCGAAATACTGGGTTTGGTACTTCCCCTTTACACTATCGATAAGCCAGTCGCTGATCTCTTCTTCATGAAGGGTCCCATTGATCAGCCAGGTGGCATAGGTCTCGCTGATGCGCCAAATATGCCCGATGTACTTACCCGGATAATCACGCACAAACCCAAGAAACATACGCATATCAACAGCGGTGGCATTAGACATGGCAGTGACCAGGTCCTGCCCCCTAAAGCGCCCTTCTGTTACCATCAACGTGTCAAAACCGCCATATTCCTGTAGAAAGTCAGCTGTGTTGTGGACATCTTGTAATAATGCGGCAAAAACATCCTCTTGAACCTTCTCTTCTCCCAGAAAGCGAAACAGGGCTTGATCTGTTAAGGGCTCTCCCATGATATCAATGAAGTGGATATTGTAGTCCATCAATGCGCCCAGCAATGTATGGGACCCGGCCCTACCCGGCACCTGAAGATCCACTTGATCCCCCACCTCTACCTGGTACTCACTATCGGTGGTACCGGTTATGGTCACCATAGCTGTTCCACCAGTTAATGCCGTCACCTCGGCCTTACCTAAATAGGCATTGGCGGGTCGCACGTTATCCTTCTCTGATCGATACACGGTCCAGGCCCATCCCGTAGCCGTGTCAGTTAAACCCACTCTACTACCTCTATTCAGGTAAACGACTGATACATTGCCCTCCTGACTGATGATACTATCAATGCTGTAATACGCATTATCGAGTACCGCAGTGGTTGCTGTTTGGAAGTCACTCTCCTGGCAATAGGTAGCTAATACCTCATAGAGTAAGGGTCGGTCGGGATGCTGCCAATTTACTTTCGCACGTTCCTCTGCTGTCATGCCGTTGATAAGTACCGCTGAACCAAAAACCAATTGTTTGGCCAAAGCATGCAGCTCTTTCGATTGCCCCACATCTTCTCCATACAATTGACCATATACGGTAAACAACTGATGAACAAAATCGGCTGTAAAGGAAGCCTGCGGGAAGACCTGCAGGCTACATAAGCATGTGAATACAATGAGCATAGTGCGTTTCATACTAACGACTTTGTAAGTAGGTGATCCAACCGGTTACTTTTCTATCCGAGTCCAACTGCACCAATAAGGCCTTATCGGCATAATGCCATACCTCGCCTTGTGCGGTAGCTAATAGGTGCCGGGGAGCACCCCATTTTGCCTGCAATTGATTAGCCATTGTTCCTTTGCGGATGTCCTCCAACAAGGGCTTTGTGTAGTTTGGCCGTGTAGCATGAAAGACCCAACCTTTACTGTCCTTGATCTGGAAAAAATACATATCGCTGGATGGCAGATCAACACAGACGTACAAATTGCGCATGCCGTGCAAGATCGGGTCAGGTAGAAAAGGTTGCTGTCCCCATTCCGCAGGCAGGTTAATACCATCGATAGGGATAGAAGGGGGTCCCGTTGAAGGGGTAGTGCTTACCGGAAATTCATCCAGCCCCTCTTTCAGCAGCGTCATATTGATCTCCGCTAAGCTGGCGCCCATTTTGTTGGCCTCTTTCCACCATTGTTGAGCAGCCTTATTGTCGCCTTGCAGAGCCGCTATGATACCTATTGCCACCTTGGCGTTGGCTGCTGTCGATTTTTTACTTTGGCTGCTCGCTAGTGTTAAAGCTTTTCTGGCATAGAATTGAGCGTCATCCAGCTCTCCCAATAGACTCTGCACGCAAGCCAGATTCAGCCAGCTTGTGGCATATGCCGGATCGACCCAGGTAGCCTGCATCAATCGCTGCCTGGCCCTGGCGAGCAGTAGTTCTGGGGCAGCGGCACCGCGTTTATTGGTAGTAATGCGAGTCTCAAGGTCCAACTCTATCGGGTAGGCAAACCGGACCTGCTCATCATCTAAACCCAGTAAGGCCTGCTGTGTCAAGGCTACTGCATGATTATTGAGCACTTCCCGGCTACTAAAGCCCTCTTGTATGACGTGTGAAAAGCAATAATCGGCTACTTCGTATGCCCCTGCCAGGGTGGCATAGTTCCCCGTCTCATAGATCTTGATCCAATTGGCTATTTGCTGATCGTTGGCAGCCGCAATAGCTTTGCGGTCTTGCAAGGAGGGGTATCCCTCCATATGCGTTGGGAAACCGTATGTATCATAGATAGCAGTCAGTAAAGGCCCGGCAATGTCGCCCGGTTGGTAGCCTGCCAGGTAGGCAAATATGCCCCCCACCTGGTCTGCCTGGGTTTCCCACATGGGTAGCGCTTTTAATGATGCCTGTGCCGCGCCCACCTCTTTCGCAATATCCGTAATGGCATAAGAGCTGGCAAACTCCTCGCCCCATTGGTGCTGAAACTTGTAGTGTGCCAGCTCATGCCCCAAAACAAAAGCCATGGCATCTTCCGCCCGTGTGGGAAATTGGCGCCAACACAACGCAACGAATTGTTGATCGACAACTATTTGGTGTTTCTGATAGTGCATAGCGGCCACGGAGGAGCGACCAAACGGATCAATCTCTACTGCCGGTCGGTCTACCAACCCCATGGCAGTCGCAATATTGCTATAGATAGATGCCACCCATTCTTTCTGCTCCATTACAGATTGGGGCTGCGCCATACCTGTGATGTAAACAGAAAATTGTAATATTAATACGAGAAACACCTGGTTCTGTATGGTAGCCTTCTGCCTCATACCTTAAATATCTCACTTTCCCGTAAAGCACCAACTACGTATAAACACGTAATTCACTTTCCGGTGCAATAGGTATTTTAGCGAACATAATCTGTAATACCTTAGCTAACAACAAATTTAATCGATCAAAAAATCAGGGATCATGAAATGGACAATCCGCATTTGCACGCTTATACTCCTAACAGCCACCGCGTTGCCTACCATCGCACAGCCCTATGGCACAGGCGCACTCATCGATTTAAAGGCCTATAGTCAGGCCGCTGCTGCTGACCTTTCCAGCCTTGGCTTTGCCGATGGCACACCTACCTCAGCCAGTGTAAAACGGTACGCCCCCTTACCGCTAGATCAAGGCCAGTACGGTACTTGTGTAGGATGGAGCAGTACCTATGCCGTTTACACGATGGCCTTTGCCAAAGCCTACGGCATCAATAATCGGGCAGTAATCAATGCACAAGCCTTTGATCCCTACTATACCTACGAAATGTCGCAAGCTAAGGAAGACCCTACTTGTGTGAGTGGGGTCAATATTTATACGGCCCTGAATAATATGCGTACCGTTGGTGTAAAGCGCTATTGGCTACCCGAATTTGACTGCCAGCCTTTGATCGATGACCGCATTATTGAGATGGCTAAGGCCAATCGTATCAAAGACTTTAAAAAGCTCTTTTCCTATCCTGACGACTGGGACTACACCTGGGAGTCATTTTTTGCCGCCAATATTGACAAGGTGTCTCCCATTAAGCAAGCTATTGCTGCGGGGTATCCGGTAATCATGTCCATGAAACTGCCCAAATCTGTTTTTGGCGTGGTGGGCACGGATTTGTGGACCCCTACCGCCACTGAAAAGTCAGACCCTATCAGCCAGGAGTTGTACGGACATGCTATGGCCATAGTAGGTTATGATGACACCAAATATGGTGGTGCTTTTGAAGTAATGAACAGTTGGGGGGCAGAATTTGGAAGTAACGGATTCTTTTGGGTGAAGTACGAGGACTTCAAGCAGTTTGGTGCAGAGGCTTACTACATCGAAATGTTTGACGGGGAAGCCACTACCAGCGGCTGCGCCATGGGTGATTGTGACGACTCCTACAGTCGATTTTTCTTTAAGGAAGGCCATATGTACGAAGGAGAGCTGAAAGACGGCACATTTCATGGCTATGGCATGTATGTTTGGTCAAATGGCGATATGTATGCCGGAGGGTGGCTGAATGGCAAACAACACGGCAGTGGCGTTTTTGTGGCGGCTAATTCAACCTCACCCATTCGTGGATTTTGGGATAATGGCCAATATGTTGAGTATGCGGTGTCCAACCCGGCTATCGACAAGAGCAAGAGCAATGTAGGCTGCATTGAAGGAGATTGCCAGAATGGCTATGGGGTGTATGTAGAAAGCAGCGAAGGTGAAAAATACACCTACAGCGGCACCTGGAAGGATGGACTACGGCATGGTTATGGTAAATATGAGTTACCGAATGGTGCAGAATACGAGGGCCAGTGGGTGAATGATTACATCAGTGGCTATGGCCGCCTCAAATTCACCGATGGCTATACGTATATCGGGGAGTGGAAGAATAATAAAAAGCACGGCATTGGTGTATTGTATAATTTATTTGGTTGGTCGGCCTATGAGTTTTTATACGATGAGCCAATTACCGGTACTACCGATGCAGCCTCCCAGCCGGTAACAGAGGGCAGCATCCGCATGCCAAAAGCTGGCACAGCCGCTGCTGGTGGCTGCTTGTTGGGTGATTGTACAGAAGGTAAAGGAAAAATAAGCTATTCAGATGGCGCTGTGTATGATGGCTACTTCAAAAATGGTAAGCGTGATGGCTATGGCGTTTTGACCTTCCAGGACGGCTTTACCGTGGAGGGCCATTTTTACAAAGGCCAGATCGATGGCATAGGCAAGGTTACCTGGCCGGAAGGCAGCTATTTCATAGGAGAATTCCGTAATGGCAAGCAAGATGGCTATGGTGTCGAAATAGCCGGCTCAACGTACTATCCTGGCATTTGGGAGTTTGGTGAATACAAAGCAGGTAAGGCCACGTTAGGCTTTGCGAAGAATGAGCTGGAAGAAAACGTATTGGATTTTGAAGTGAAAGAAAGTCCCCGAAGGGGAGCCATCATTAATCGCATGAACAGCTTGCCCATACAGCAGATCAAATAAACACGTGTATGAGACGCTTTTGGATAGGGGCCATCTTGTTGTGGCCCCTTTTAGTAAGTACGAGCATCCTGCAAGCCCAACAGTGGCCATACAAGGTATTTGACAACCTGGTACAGGCTTATGGTAGGATTCATCCGAGTGCGCCTACGTTGGTCATAACTCCCATTGCTGGTGTGGTGGCTGAAGCGAAGGACGATGGTCGAATATTTATTGGCGAGGATTTCGTTGAACTTTGCACTACGCTTGGCAAAGATTCTGCCAATGCCATGGCCATGGTGCTGGCACATGAACTGGCCCATCATTACCATCATCACTTCTGGGCAGCTACATATGGCTCCGCATTTGCCGACAGCGATTGGGGCAAAAAGATCGATTCATTAGGCAATGCTGTAGCCTTTCGCAGCTACTACGAAAGCCAGGCTGACGACTTCGGACTCTTTTTCAGTTACCTGGCCGGCTACGAAACATTCACCATCGCTGAAAAAGTATACAATGCCATTTACAGCCATTTTCAGCTACCTGATGAGCTCCCAGGGTATCCTTCAAAGGAAGAACGTATTGCCATTGCTGAAATGGCTTCAGCACGCGTAAAAGAGCTTATCCCCATCTTCGAGACGGGTAAGTACTTATACATACTATCAATAAGTGAATCAGGTGCCTACCAGCAACAGTTACTGCATAAGGCAGAGCAATGCTACACCACCCTTCTCGATCGAAATTTAGCCAGCCGGGAGATATTCAATGCCCTTGGGGTAATTTATCTACAATCTGGACTCAGCTACCTCGATCCCAAACAACATCCCTTTCACTACCCGATTATTTTGGATGAAGAGTCGCGGCTCTATGGAGAAGGGGCTATTGCCTCTGCCGAGAGCACAAGTGGCTTTGGCACCAATGAGGCTATGGCAAAAACCATGTTGGATAAAGCCCTTTATTACCTGGATGAGGCCACAGACCTGGATCAACATTACGGTATCGCGTATCTCAACCGGGCCATTGCCTACCTGCTTTTACAGCGGCCAGTAGATGCGCAGTATTACATCGGCAAGGCAGAGGAAGTTGCCCTGGCCAAAGAGAATGATCGGTTATTGGCATTCTGCTGGGAGGTAAAGGGCATGTTGAATGCTGCAGATAAAACCGATGCATTGGCCTCCTTTGGGAAAGCCAAGGAATTGGGAAGCCCCACTGCCAATGCCAATGCCGATAGATTGCAAGGCAAGGTAGCACCCAGTAGTATGCCTTCTTTTGGTGGATTTGGCCAACAACAGATGGAAACGGCAGATGGTAAGGAGTTACCTTCTCTATACGATGAAATAAGGTATCAGCTTAGTGCAAGGGATCGATTTACCGTTGGACCCAACAGTTATATTTTCCAACAACCCTATAAACAAGGACAGGTATTCATTGCTGAATGCAATGAGCGTGACTGTCCCTACGATAACCTGGTATTTTACGAAACTCCGTTACAGCCCCAGCAACAATCCGCCAAAGGCATAACGGGTGGAGATCAGGTCGAAAAGGTGTTGGATAAATATGGGAATCCCAGCCAGATCATATCCACCGGTACCTACGAATACTACCAGTACAAGGACCAGAAGATTCTTTTTCAAATCGGTAGTGACAACCGGGTGCACCGATGGATTCTATACTATTTCATATGATTACCTCACCTCGTTGAAAAGCCGGTTCATCCGGCTTTTTTTATGGCACCTATTGGATCCCGCTATAAAGGGGTAATTCAAATCCTGCCAACACATCCTCAAGCCAGCATTACAGGGTATTGATTAATGCAAATACCGCTGTCATGAATTGGATGTATACCCATTTTCAGGGGATCAAAACCAGACAGCTTGGCATATGTATAAACCATTGAGAATGGTTCGAAGGAGCTAAGCGCTGCATGAAGCAATCATTGCAGCCAACTCACCTATGTCAGCACAAACAAAAAGGGGAAACTATGCTTCCAATCGCGAAGCGGGCAAATTAATAGTCCTCATCCCATGAGGCGAATGAATCTTGCAAGCTTTAGCCTCAGGTGTGAAGACCCTCTGAACCACAACCAAAAGTCAATTATGAGACAATTGGTCAAAGGTCACATTACATTGTCCAATTAGCTCGCGTAGAGGCAAAGCGTAATTAGCAACGTCTATTTTGCTTGCTTCGCTGTCCCGTTTGTGCTTATGCATACACCCAAAGGATAGCGCCTTTTACACGTCTACAACCCACGCGGGCGCACAACACACCAGTGTGAAGGGCAGAAACCATCAGCCACAGGCGGAGACTTCTCTGCCATTAGGTATCGCTTAGATAAGTAACCCTGCTATCATAGCCGCAAAGGGATTGAAATAGGGACCCATGAAAGAAAGGAACTGGCATTAAAAGCCACATAGCAATTATTGGTTGCCCCTTTACAAAATTAGTAAGGACGAGCATTTTGAGCGTAATTGAATGCGATCACCAAAGAGAATAAGACAAAAAAAGGCCGGTAGTTACCTACCGACCTTTTTGTATCTGGATTCAAGCTAACGCTTATCGCGCCAGGATGAATTTCTTCGTCAACTGCTGACCGTTGATGTTGAAGCGTACCATGTATTGGCCGGCAGCCCATGTCGTCATCTCAATGCGGTGCTGGTATGCGCCAGTGAATGCATCATTCACTTCGTATACTCTGCGACCCAACATATCGAATACGGTCATGGTCATCTCGGCATTTACAGTACCTACCTCAATATCAACATTGATCACATCACTAGTAGGATTAGGATACAAGCTGATGTTCTGATCCAAGTCTGCCAAATCGATGCCTACACCGAAGCGTGCACCCACCTGATAGAAGTATACATAAGAACATCCAGCAGCATCAATGATGGTCAGCTCGTATGTACCTGGATTCAGTCCTGTGATATCCTCGGTAGTCTCACCATTAGACCAAGAGAATTGGTAAGGCGGAACACCACCTGTCACAGTGATATCGATAGCACCATCAGCGATAGCAGCGTTTGTAGCTGGTGTCACATTAGCCGCAACAGATACAGGGTTAACAGAGATGCCAATTGTAATAGAAGCATCTTGTGTACAACCGTTTGCATCGGTTACCGTCACTACGTAAGTACCAGCGGCTACACCATTCAGGTCTTCAGTAGTAGCACCGTTAGACCAGCTATAAGAGTAAGGTGCAGTACCACCGCTTACATTGATATCAATAGCTCCATCGCTCGCATCTTCACAGCTTGCTTCATCAACACTTGCTGTGATAGCAGGTACCTCAAATACAACCACTGACAAGGTATCAGTACCCTCACAACCGTTGTTGTCGGCTACCTCGTACACGATGTCGTGTGAACCAGCGCTAGCCGCGATCGGCAAGAACTGACCCAACTGCGGTTGAATGATACCAGGACCACTCCAAACACCACCAGCGATGTTTGCTGTCAATGTCTGCACCGGTTCTGTTTCACAGAATGGACCAGCAGGCGTGGCTACAACATTCGGAGCAGCATTTACTGTGATCACGATAGAAGCAGTATCCGTACAACCAACTGCGTTAGTTACAATGTACTCAACTACGTGGTTACCGGCACCCGCTGCTGCAGGATCAAACTGACCTGTAGTCGCATTCACGATACCAGGACCTTGCCATGTGTGCGGATTAATGTTTGGCAATCCAGTCAAGAAGATAGGATCGTCATTCTCACACAATGGACCTGCAGGCAGGATACGTGAGTTAGGCAATGGCAATACTTCAATAGTAGTAGTAGCTGAGTTAGAACAGCCGTTGGCGTCAGTGACATTGTAAGTGATCAAATGAACCCCTACACCAGCGGCAGCAGGATTGAATGTACCCGCAGCCGCATCCACGATACCGTTTCCAGACCATGTACCACCAGCCGTAGCAGCCGTTAGGGTTTGGTTGCCGTCATTCAGACAGAATGGACCAGCAGCAGTGATGGAAGCATCAGGTAATGGATTCACAGTAATGGTTACTGCATCTGTAGCTTGACAACCATTCGCATCTGTTACAGTCAACGTGTAAGTAGTTGTAGCAGATGGCGAAGCTGTAGGATTGGCGGCATTTGTGCTGCTCAATCCAGTAGCTGGAGTCCAACTGTATGTGTATGGACCTACCGTACCCGAGCCAGCAGTTGTACCACCAATGGTAGTTGCATCACCGACACAAATAGCTTCATCAGCACCTGCGTCAGCAATAGGCAATGGCAACACCGTAACCTCAACCTGATCTTCCGCAGTACATCCGTTAGCATCGGTAACAACGACCGTGTAAACAGTAGTAGCAGAAGGTGTAGCTGTAGGATTGGCTATCGTAGGATTATCCAAACCGGCAGCAGGTGTCCAAGTGTAACTGTATGGTGGTGTCGCAGCACTAGCTGTTGGATTACCACCGATAGACACACTAGAGTTCAAGCAAACATCTACATCAGCACCGGCATCAACTACAGGTGTTGGGTAAATGGTTACATCGAATGCACAAGTAGCGGTATTACCAGCAGCGTCTTCAGCGGTGTACACTACTGTGGTAGTACCCACAGGGAATGTAGCACCAGGCTGGAAGTTGCTCGTCAAGCTGGTTACAGCACAGTTGTCATCTGCTGTCGGAACAGTCCAAGTTTGAACTGGATCACAACTAAAGATATCAGTAGGACAGCTTGTGATTACAGGGGCTTCCGTATCCTCAACAGTGATATCGAAGTTACACTCAGTAGTGTTACCGGCACTGTCAGTAGCAACATAGGTTACTGTTGTTGTACCCACAGGGAATGTATCACCAGGAGCGAAGTTGCTGCTCAAGCTAAAGTCCACACAATTGTCAACGAAGATTGGTGGGAACCATGTGGCCACGGCACCACACTCACCTGGATCGTTAGACAATGTCTGATCAACCGGACAATCCACCAAGATTGGCGCTTCAACATCGATTACCGTAACAGTGAAGCTGCAGATGCTAGTATTACCAGCAGCATCAGTAGCCGTATACTCTACAGTTGTCGTACCGACAGGGAAGATGGACAATGATGGCAATCCACCAGTAAGAGTCTGAGAAGCACCCGGACAATTGTCTGTGAATTGTGGGAAGTTGTAGCTATACACCGCACCACAAATACCGGTATTGCTTTCCAAAATCGTATCAGTAGGACACTCAGTGTAAACAGGTGCTTCTGTATCCTCAACGATTACATTAATAGTACATGTAGCGGTATTTCCACCTGGGTCAGTCGCTGTAAAGGTGACCGCTGTGGTATCCACTGGGTAGATGCCACTCGCATCCGCAGTACCTGTGTAATCATTAGAAATAGTGAAGCTGCAATTATCAGTAGCGATTGGCGCAGGAACCGTAACAAAGGCCTCACAAACGCCACTGTCATTAGCCACAACTACATCAGAAGGACATGTGATCGTAGGATCCTCATCATCTACAACTGTTACCGTTGTGGTACAAGTACCAGTTACACCGTTAGTGTCAGTTACACTGTAGGTAATAATATTGGCACCCAACTCAAATGTTGGATTGATAGCATAAGTACCAGCAGCCAAAGTATCCACCTGTGAGAAGATGGTAGTACCACCATTGCTGATATTGATATCAACAAACATCACATCGTTAGAGCAGTTGTCAGCAATGCTGTAAGCTGTTATCAGGCTAGCAGAGCAATCACCGGTTCCATTGGAGCTGGTAGTGATAGTCGTATCATCGGCACATGTAACAATTGGTGCTTCAGTGTCCTCAACAGTAACATTGAACCTGCAAGTATCAGTATTACCAGAAGGATCAGTTACTACGTAAGTTACTTCAGTAGTACCAAGAGGGTAGGTGCCAGAAGCATCCAATCCACCATTGAAGTCATTCACTACAAAGTTGTCTAGGTTAGAACTGAAGTTACCTGCATTGAACGTAAATGTCTGGCCACTAGAAGTAATGGCTTGTGGCTCAGTCGTCAACGAAACTGTACCGGAAGCGCTTGGATAAGTCACTTCTACAAATACATCTTGCTGTGAACAAAGCGTACCGCTAACACTGAAGTCATTATCAACGACTACAGTAATCTGATTATCGGCAAGCCATGTTATTACATCAGCTTGAGCCAATGTAAAGTCTGTAGTACCATAGGTGGGATCACACTGTGGATGATTGTTGGTTTCACCCAACAATGTACCCGCTTCGTCAAATACCTCAGCAGTTTCAAAAGACAAATCGTAATCTCCTCTTATGAACACCGTCAGCGTGGCATCTCCTGTTGGCGCAGGGGCCGCTACAGGCGTAAGCACCTCACAATTGTCTGTGTATTCAGGTAACGGAACATTTACGAATGCATCGCATACACCTGGATCTGTACTAACGGTAATATCACCAGGACAAGTAATGGTAGGATCTTCTACGTCTTCTACTGTTACAGTGAATTCACAGATAGCTGTATTACCAGAAGCATCAGTAGCAATGTACGTCTCAGTTGTCGTACCTACCGGGAAGGTAGCACCGCTACCTAAACCAGTGAAGGTCGTTGTCAAACCAGGACAGTTATCTGTAGCTGAAGGAACCGGGTAGAACACCTCGGCACCACAAATTCCAGGACCATTCGGTACAGTGATATCTGCAGAGCAGTTGGCAAATACAGGGGCCTCAGTATCGTTAACCGTTACCGTGAAGCTACAAGTACTTGTATTGCCACTCTCATCTTCGGCAAAGTAACTAATAGTAGTAGTGCCGATTGGGAAGACATCACCTGGCATTAAGCCAGTACCGTCTGTACGGAACAAAGTATCATTCGGACAATTCTCAAAGTAATCGATAGTCCAAGTTACAGCCGCACCACAAACACCTGAATCATTGTCGACTACGATGTCCGCAGGACAAGTCAGGGTTGGACGCTCAAAGTCGATGATGGTCACATCAGCAGAGCATGTGGCTGTATTACCATTCACATCAATTGCTGTGAAGACTACTGTAGTAGTACCTACCGGATAGAAGGCATTGGCATTGGCGCCATTCTCTGTCCAGCTATTGAATACCGTATCAATGCCACAGTTATCGTCTAAGAATGTTAGTTGGAAACCTTGGATTGCGTTACCACACAAACCAAATGCATTATTCGCAATCAGGTCTGGAGGACAAACAATCTCAGGACGCGTGGTATCAAGAACAGTTACAATAGAGGTACAAGTGCCAATATTACCACTTTGGTCTTCTACGGTAAGTATTACGGTATTTGGACCAACATTTGAGCAATCGAAGTCAGTTACACTCAATGTAGAGCTTACAATTGTACAATTGTCAAATGAACCCGCATCGATATCTGCTACCGTGATGCTTGCATCACCATTGTCATCCAAGTACACAGTAAGATCATTACACAATGCGGTTGGTGAAATAGTATCCTCTACCGTTACAATAGCCGTACACTGACTTACATTGCCGTTTACATCCGTAACAGTCAATGTAACCACATTTGCACCCAAGTCATTGCAATCAAAATCAGTTTGACTCAAGCTCAAGCTAGCGATACCGCAATTGTCGAATGAACCATCATCAATGTCAGCAGTAGTAATGGAAGCATTACCCGAAGCATCCAATTGGATAGTTACATCCTGGCACAATGCCGTAGGAGGAATGTTATCAAATACCGTCACATCAGCACTACAAGTAGCGGTGTTACCATTTACATCTGTAACAGTCAATGTAACTGTATTGACGCCAACATCAGCACAAGTAAAGTCGGTTTGATCTAATGTCAAACTAGCGATTCCACAGTTATCAGATGAGCCATTATCAATATCAGCCGGGGTAATAGAAGCTTGACCCGCTGCATCTAAGAATACATTCACATTCTGGCAGATAGCTGTTGGCGCCTCATTATCAATTACCGTCACATCAAATGAGCAAGTGGATACGTTGCCATTTACATCCTCCACGGTATAAGTTACTGTAGTAGTACCTACAGGGTAAGTTCCAGAGGCGATAGGACCACCAGTGAAACTATTCACTATTGAGGCAATACCGCAATTATCTGTAGCACTACCTAAAGTAGTTGGCGCAGTAAAGCTTGCAGCAACAGTAGTCGCAGCACCTACTATATTGTCATCTGTATTCTGAATGAAAGCAAACACATCCCCAGCAGAGACTGCAACCGCCTCGGTACCTGACTGCACGGTGTCGCCTAAATCGTCAGTTAATTGAACAAATGTGCCGTTCAACTCATAGCCGAATGGATCCCACTCCGGACCAACGTCTTCAGTGGAATAATC